>NZ_JRAH01000014.1:0-17248 GCF_000768755.1 Porphyromonas sp. COT-108 OH1349
ATGTACGGAGAGATACCAACCGATACTTTGCACCCCCTGTTTTCAGAAGAGAAAACGCAGCGAGATTTGGCGAAGCATCTTCTGTATGTTGTTTCTCACTACCTTATTTGTCATAGGCTTCAAGTGGAATTTCTTAGCGACCAAAGGTTTTGAGGATATGAGATGGATGTCGGGATATACACTGATGGCTATATGGTCGGGATACCTCTTCGTAGAGAAGTTCATCCCCTATAAAATGATTGCAGGAACCAACGGGCAGTGGGTAATATACTACATCATCAAACTGATTCTTTTTGTTGTCATTGGTGTTTTTACAGCTCCTTTTACTTGTTTGTGGACTATTATACGGGTTATCAAAGCCTTTCGTTGATAGTAATAAAGTAACAAGGGGCTGTGGCAAAATTGAGTTTTGACCACAGCCCCTTGTTAGGTGTCTCAGAATGCGCAAAATGCAAAGCGCTAAGGCTGAGGCTGAAGGGAGCATACTAGGGTATGTGACCGAAGCCGAATGCCGCAAGCAACACAGCAGTTTGTGCATTATGACACACCGCCTTTCTTCATCTTCTTTTATACTTTCCTCCCTTGATATCGCTTTCTACCATCCGCCTGTTCAATTTCTCTTTCAATTCATCAAGAAAGTAGGTACGACTTTCGTCTTTACGGTGCTTCATGTTCATATAAACATTGTAACAGTTCTTGATTTCGACTCCGAACACCTTGGAAAGCCTATCCGACAATTCTTCTACACCGATCTCTCCATTATTGATGCAATTGCAGGTATCCAGAGCATAGAGAAGCTCCACCAAATCTACAATCTTTCCTGTCCAGTGAATTGAAGAACTTTTTTGTAAGTTGGCTTCGGAAAAGTTCGTTTTCTTCAAGCCTTTCTCTAAAATCTCCAGTTCAATGGAAAGCACTTGCTCTAGCTCTGAAAAGCAGAGTTGGATAGACGAACTTACAGAGTGATTTTTTTTGTAATGTCTGAAGTATGAACCGAGTATAGTTCATAATGCGAAACAGAGTAGTATCATCGGTTGCTGAATTACTCAGTTCGAGTATCATTTCAATCAACTCATCAGTAGCTTCACGAACTTCAGAAGCGGAGGAACTCTCAGAAGATACAATCTTAAAAGGATCTGTTTGGGTTAGTCTTTTCATATGATTATTTTATTTGAGATTTACCCAGAGTTGAAGGTTGTCAGAGAAGTTACTTCCCTAAAAATCCTGAGAAAAAGTGAGTCAGTAAGTTCTCGGAGTGAATGGTCAATAGGAAATCGACTTCTCGGTGTTCCATCTTTTTCATAGGCCGCAATGGGACATGACAAAGAGCCTCTTGTCTACCAAGAGTGTCTCTTTCCATGGAAAGAGATAGAATGTTGCCTTTTGCAACTTCGACAGCCGATTGAAATTCAATCGATGCTCCCTCTATGAGTACATTGGGACGCTTCTCTCCAAATTTTAATAACACATTTATTTCTGTGGAGGCCGCCTTCTGTTCGCCACCGATCCCATGTATGACAGCTGTCCCGGAATAAACCTGCTTATAGGGGAGGAAGTAGGCTACGGCAACAATGCAAAGCAACACAACTCCAATGGCGGTAATGCCATAGCGAACCAGTGAGGATGGAATTTGTCCTACTATACTGCGAACTTTCTCGCTACGAAGCTCAAAATTTCGCTCTTGTTTCTTTTTCTCTTCCATATTAAAAGGTATTCCAAACTAGTTACTCTAGAGCCAATACGTTTTCCTCCGTTACAAATAAGGGAAATTTGGATAGAATGCTTGGGAATGAATCTTGAATATTGTTATATGTATTTCTAGTTCTTTCCTTCCTGCTTGTCAAATAATATCAATGGTAAGATGTTTCTTACAAAATCGCCAATGCTACTATGATTTAAATGAATTGCTGACGATGAGGAAGGGATTTCAGTTTCTACTAAAGCAATGAGTTTGGAATTGTAAAATATGAAACTGTAATTAACAAAAGCCCAACTTCCATTGTATACACGGACTCTATATGATAGTTGCTCTACAAGTCCTTGATCTTTGTATTGTACAAAAGAGACTTTGTAAGGAGTGCCCATTATGTTTTTTACTCGATCTTTACTATAGCCAATTTGTACTGAATCAAGTTTTACCATAAACTCCTTATTGCTAAATGCTTCATTCTTACTCTGAGAAAAAGCCACAATGCTGCAAGTAATAAGCAGCAGTAGAATTCCAATAATTTTTTTCATACTTGTGAATATTTATCTATACACTAGCCTTGTGGCTACCAATTGGTTTGTTTTTAAATCATATTCGGTGTAAGATGTTACTATGTCTGTACAATCAACACCCTCCCAAATTCCATTCACTCTAATTATTTTCCCAGTTTTTGTCCCTTTTAAATAGGCAGTGTAATGCATCTTTATCAAATATCTTGTAACTTGCGCCTTTGCAATAATCTTTCGCATTGCTGGAACAACTATTTGAAAGTTGTAATTTCTTGTGTCTTGAAAAGTTTCACTTTTCCCCCATGTCGCAGTATGAGTGTTACTCGCTGTCGTTTTAATTGATCCGTCGGCAACAAAGGGAATAGATATATCTAGACCAGCAGTTACACTCAACGAAAAACTATTTGATCTACTAAAACTAGATGTCCTTGATGCCGTCTTTCCGAAATTGGTCGATAATTGCTGATTTACATTTGTTTTATTTATACTAGTCCAAGTCACAACAAAGTCTGGTTGTTTTGATAGCACTGCGCTATAGTCATTGTGAAACTCGATTCTCTCCATTTCAAAATCTTCTATAGGCGCAATCTTAAACTCTTGTCTCCTTGAGTTCCAATATTTTTCAAAATAAGTTCTTGAGTCATTATTACAGCCTAATGCAGGAGAAAAAACGGAAGAATTAGATTCATCGTAAGACCATTTGAAATTTTCTATGCGAAAAGATTCGCCATTTGAATCTGAAGGGATGAAGTTGAAAATCTTAATGTATTCATTTGAACAATTCTGTTCTCCGTAAAGGAACTCATCGTTTGGAGACGATCTGTAACTTCCGGGGATCATATAATAATCATTGTCTTCAAACTTGGTTTTAATGATATACTGACCAATAAGAGGAACATATGTCAGATAGAAAGTCTGCGAGTTTGTGTTAGAGTCATCCTGCTTATTCTCAAGTCTAGCGGGAGCATTACTGTAGTAGGTTTTGAACCATCTCTTATATCGATTTCTTTTAGCGGTTAGATAATTCCCCTGACCAACATTCTCATTAACGATTATATTTACGGGTGAATCCCTCAAGTCAAATAAAGTTTGTTCTACGTTTATTCCTGACCCTGACTTTAATTCAGATGTAGTTGACCTGAGTTTCCCCCTAGCTTTGGCTAACATTTTCTGAAAGACGATTGATGTTGTATCGATTGTCGAAGGGACAATTTCTTCCTCAATAATACTATTCCCAATACTATCAGTTTCCGCTAAAGGTAGAGACTCTGAGTGTAGCTTAGACATTTCTAGATTTTCTTGTAGGGGAAATTCCCTATTGCATGAACCTAGGGAAATAATTACTACAAACAAAAACAAACTGTTGAAAATACGATTCATAATTTTTTTAGTTAGGAAATATTAAACTTATACTTGTAACACCTTATGATTAGATATTTCTATACTTAACTGCCCAATTCCAACTGATTCTTAACCAAAGAAAAATATTTTCCTCGTTGAGATGTTAATTCCTCATGGGTTCCTATTTCTACAATCTTACCTTCATCCAAAACAACTATTTGGTCAGCATTGCGGACAGTGGAAAGGCGATGTGCCACCACAATCACTGTTTTTCCTTTATAGAAATCAGACAAATTTTCAGTAATGGCTCGTTCATTGCTGGCATCAAGGGCATTGGTCGCTTCGTCCAAGAAGACGAACATCGGGTTCTTATAGACTACCCTCGCGATCAGAATACGCTGTCGCTGCCCTTGACTGATGCTCTGTCCGTCTTGTCCTATCATAGTATTATAGGCTAGTGGAAGACCTTCAATGTAGTCTGCAATGTTTGCCACACGAGCAGCATGGCAGATACGTTCAATATCAGGCTTATCATCCGATATGGCGATGTTTCTTGCAATGGTATCCGAGAAGAGATACCCCTCCTGCATTACCGCTCCACATTGGCTACGCCACCAACTGAGGTTGTACTCACTCAGACTACTATCTCCTACCCTAATAGTCCCTTGAAGAGGTTCATAAAAGCCGAGTAGAAGTTTAATGAGCGTAGTTTTTCCACTCCCACTTGCCCCTACTATGGCAGTTACTTTACCGTTAGGAATAGTGAGTTTAATGTCTGAAAGGATGTCTTTATGACTGTATATGTCGTATTTAAAGGAGAGATTTTGTATTGTAATAGAATGGCTCTTAGAAGTTTCATCCGCATATTGACTTTTGGTGCGCTCTGAGTCTTCTTCGTTGGTTTCGGTGTGTATTTCATTCATGCGATCTAGGCTAATGCTTACGTCCTGCCAAGAATAGATAAACTGGATAAGTTGCTCCACAGGAGTATTAAGCTGTCCGATGATATACTGCACCGCCAACATCATACCAAGGGTCATATTACCTTGAATAACGGCTGTAGCCGCAAGTACTGTGATAATTATATTTTTTACCTCATTGATCGTAATACTTCCAGCTTCTTGTATTTGTTGTAGGTTAAGTGCTTGTAGATTAACCTTAAAAAGATCTGCTTGTACATCCTCCCAATCCCATCTCTTACGTTGTTCGCATCCTTGTAGTTTTATTTCCTGCATCCCGTCAATAAGTTGATAAGTCACATTGCGGTTACGCCCAGCTTGCTCAAAGTACTTGTAGTCTAGTTCTCTACGTTTTTTTAAGAAGAGTATAATCCACCCTGCATATAAAAGTGTGCCTACAATAAAGAGAGAAAAAATACCGATATTATATGTTGCCAAAACAACACCAAACACAATAAAGGTAAAGAATGAGAACAAAAGACTCAAGCTACTAGATGTGAGAAATTTTTCAACCCGACGATGATCTTCTATTCGCTGTAAGAGATCTCCCATTAACTTAGTATCAAAGAACCTCATTGGAAGTTTTAGTAGTTTAATGAAAAAGTCTGAAATCAGCGTTATATTAATGCGTGCGGAGATATGGAGGAGTATCTTGGAACGGATAAAATCAATAATAGTGCGACTGAAAAGAAGCATTAACTGTGCTAAGAGTACAAGCCAAATGAAGCTTAAGTCTTTGCCACCAATGCCCACATCAACTATTGCTTGTGTCAGAAAAGGGAGGATAAGTTGAAGAAGCGAAACAAACAATAATCCAAGGATAAGCTGCGTAAAGAAACGACGATACTTCTTCAGATAGCTCCACAAAAAAGAAGTTCGAGAGAGATTGTTTTTGTGCTGTTTATTTTCAATTGATGTGGTATAAAACTCATCTGTTGGCTCTAGCAGAAGTACAATACCTCTTCCTTCCCCATAAGTTTGAGTGCTGATCCAGCGTTCACAAAACTCTTTATCTGTATAGGTAAACATCCCTTTCGCTGGATCTGCAATGTATACAATACGGGCTCCTTTGCGTGTTTTTTTTATTTTGTAAACAACAATGAAATGATTTTGATTCCAATGCACGATACATGGTAAAGGTGCTTCAATGGCGAGAGTCTCAAAATTTAATTGCCCTCCAATGGTTTTAAATCCTAATTTCTCAGCAGCTTTGCTAATACCTAGTAAAGAAACTCCATCTTTCCCTAGTGCACACCACTGCCGCAAGTAATCTCGGTCAGGATGTTTTCCGTAATGACTAGCAATTATTGCTAAACAGGATGGACCACAATCCATAGTGTCTCGTTGCATTATCATGGAGATAGGGTATGTCTTTCTCATTACTTCTGTTTAAACAGTTAAAGACAAATAAGGTCTTGATGATATAGCGGTGTATAGATAGCTCTCTATATTCTTATATTTTCATCGAACTCTAGACTCAATCCCAGCGGTTGGGTTTACGACTACTCTTTTTGTTATAGGGTTAAAATATGTTTCAGTTCCAATGAAAAAAGAGATATTACGAGATAGGTTGTACCTTATCAGAGATGTATTTGAAAAATAAGTTGAACCTTCTTTATGCAAATAGGCAATATGGAGACATGAATAGATAGAAAATTTGTCGTTTATAGCATACTCCAAACTTGGATGGAGAGAGACTCCTTGGTGTGTCTCTTTCCCCAAGATGTTTGTTTGATCGTACCTAATATTTCCTTCTAAAATCCATCGTTGTTTTTCGTATCGGATACTCCCCGTAAGGGAATATCCGTACATATTATTTTGATAAGATTGATACAACCCTGAAAGGCGTGTAGAAAAATGAGGAGATGTTGAAAAAGAAATATTTCCCCAACCGTAGATTCTGGGGCTCCCAATCATGCCAAATGAAAATTGTTCAGTCGTTATATAGCCACTAAGATCTACGTTTTTACCTAAATCTATCCTAGGCAAAAAATCTTTGTATTCTACAAAATCAAGCCTCGGAGACAAGGCTGGTAAAAAATCAATGTATTTATGACGGATTTTATCTAGACCATGAGGACGAGATAAACTGAGTAATTTACCATAACCCATCTTAGCCCCAACTATATTAATTCCATATCTCTCTTGTCCGACTATTAATTGGGGCGTAAGAAGCAAGAAAAATGTGAATATAACTCGCTTTAATAATATTATATTCGAAGCTCCAAGGTAATTCATTTTCGATAAACACATAAAAATTTTTATCAGTTCTTATAACTAAAAAAAGGTTTTAATTATGCCCCCATCTAGACCTGTCGATTTCTTTTCTTTGCGTGGACTTATAGCCTCCGAAATTATATTTCAATCCAATAAATATACCCCGTGTATCTGCATTGTTTTGCATATTAAAATGTTGTCTACCATAGCGAACACTCACTTTTGGAGTCATCATGTTTGCAATATCTGTACAACGCATAGTTAGAACCGCACGACCTTTTGCAAAAGTATATTTCACCCCGGCCGTCAATCCCAAAGGGTTACTTAAATTATAGATGCCTTGTATAGGATTCATGATATAATACCCTTCTAGATCCATAGTAATATCAGGCTTCTTTGATATCACGAATGTTGCATTAAGACCATTGTAGGCTGTTAGAGCCATTCGATTAAAAGATATATCGTGAAAATGATCGTGCTTAACGTGCGACAAAAATAGATTCAGAGTATAATTGAATCTCAAACTTTTACTGAGGTTGAAAGGGACTACCGACAAGAAACCAGCAGTACGATTGAATTTCCAGTTCTGGGTTTGAGCAATTATCTTGGGTTCAACTTGAGATTGGTAGAGCTGTTGGATAGAGTATCCAGGTTGATATGTATAATAGAGCGAGAATACATACTTTTGTCGAAGTATATAATTCAATCGAGCTGTGTATTCATCATAAGGTTTCAAAGAGGGGTTACCTTTGCCTTCTATGTATCCATCTATCGAATTTAAATAGGGTCTTTTTTCCCAGTAGGATGGATATATTTTTCCAGATGTAAGTGAAAACTGAAAAATATTCTTTGAATCAATTATATATGATAGGTCGGCTTTGGGGATTATTGTAAACCGACTTTCATCAGAAAACTTACTGTACTCTCCTAGCAAAGATGCTGAAAAACTAAAATTATCTGATACCTTCTTCCCGACTTTGATGTAAGCAGATGAAATCCACTCTTTTAGGGTGTCTTCAATGTCTTTCCGATCAATTGCTCGAAAGGATTGAAAATCTTGCTCGTCTGTATAGCTAGTGTTAAGTCCGTAACCTACTTGCCAACCTTGATGTAGAGTGTGTGTATTATCGAGATGAACCTTATAAGTCTTTAGGTCTTGTCCATAACGGGAAAAAAATATATTACTGCTGTTTTGAGATGTTAATGTGAAATCTTGCTTACCACCATAAGTATATGTCAAAAGAGATGCTCCAATTTGAAACCCATTTGTATTTGCATAGCTCAACGATACACTATGCATTGCATCATTTTCCCTTTTCTGATTATTTCCTGTTATATTCACTCCCTTTATTCTTAGTTCTTTTTCGATGAAAGGGGTATACAGTCCTGAGTAGGTCGCTGTGAGCTTCCCTGAACCCATCTTATAATCAAGGTTTATAAAACTGAGATGAGAATGTTGCGATATTGCTTGTTTAGTTGACTGTTCGAAGTCAAATACAGTAGATCCAACAGTGTGATGAGACGAAAGCCTATTATTTAAAAGTTGCTTCCGATAATCATATGCATACATGAAAGACAATGACAGCTTGTCTCTTGAGTAGTTTAGATTTATACCTGATTTAAGGTAAGGGTACTTGTTATGGTATAGTGTTGTATGCACTTCTCCTTGTAAAAAACGACCTTGTTCTTTTTGCTCATGAAGAATAATGTTAATAACAGCTCCATTAACATGGTATTGTGGGGGGGCATTATAAAAGACTTCTACAGATGATATCTGAGATGCTGGCATACTCTGAAGGAGTTGCTTCAATTGCCCTTGAGGTATTGGTGGAATTTGTCCATTGATGGCTATTACATAACGAGGGCTACCTACAAGGGTTAAATCATGTCCCTGTAATGTCAGACCAGGTGTTTTTGACAACATCGTATAAGCATCTTGAGCAGAGCTTCGCTCTAGTAAGGTTCTTGTATCATACAGCAGTGCTCCATCTCGCCCTTTTACCATAGGACGAGATGCTTTAACAACTATTTCAGATAGTTCACGTGTAATTGATTTCATGTAGATATTGCCAATCTCAGAACCTTTAATCTTGGAAAGATAATCCTCGTAATTGATATGATGAGCTTGCAAGAGTAAGGAATCTTTATCAGATGGTAGTTTGATCTGAAACTCTCCTTTTTCATCAGAGACAGTCACCGCAACTGCGATAGAGTCTAACGTTCGGACAACAATAGAAGCTGCCGCAATAGGAGATTTTTCATCCTTTGAAAATACTTTCCCTTTTACTGTTAGATCTTGCGCAAATATACTGCTTGCAATCCCTCCCAACACAGTGATCCATAGTAGTTTCCTAGAGAATAACAACTGTTTCATTAGTAATAAAAATGTTATCATAACCTTAGCTATTAAAAACTTTCTTTAGGTCTCCTTGGTTGATTTTGTTCTTCCTTTTCTGAATATCTATTGCTTTTCGCAATTTCAATACACTGACCAATTTTGATTCCATATTTTTTTGCAACCTACCAGCATCAAGATGCTTATCAAAGCTGTAAAACTGGAAAATACAATTAGGGTTTTTCATATCTTCCGAAACTTCATGGGCAGTCTCTTCATTATACTTCAGTTTGAGATATGATTCAATGTAAGTAATCGATTTGCCTTTGAGATGTTTTAGGTCTATATAATCTAAACATGCATAATAATACGAATATTCCTTGCCCTTTCCTTTTAAAAAGTCACATAAATATTTATATGAGTCTTGATACATTTCCTTTTTATACGAGACCATAGACAGGAATAGGTATGGATCTAAATCATCTAGCTCTTTACTTGGATAGAAAGGGAAAATTTGGTTGAAAGACTCAAATGTACCAAGCCGTAGACTTTCCTTAAGCCACGGAGACACTTCTTCTAGAAAATCATCCATTATGTATCCTTCAACGCTAAAAAGCTTTTCATAATTAACTGGGAGCTTAGAATGATGCCCACCAATCATACCACGTAAATCCAAATTACTTACTCCAGGAACTACGATATTATAAGTTGGAAAGCCCAAAAACGAATTGTCTCGAATATACACACTCGATCCCAACTCCTCAACAAGCTGAAGAGAATGCTTGATATCCAAGACATCATCCACTCCATAGTTGGGATTAAATCCTTGAAATTGGTACGATGCCTCTCCTGAAAAAATCTCCTTGGGCCACTGACCAGTGCCATTCTTGACTATCTTCATATATTCTCGTTGTTGATCTTCAACATCATCTTCAGATGATGTACAGTTAACAGAAAGGAACGGGACAGTAATTGATCCCCCTCTAGATTGATAGAGTTCTGTAAAACAGCGCTCTAGTGCTATACTAGGGACAAAATCAGCTCCTAATTTAAAATTATAGGTGTTTCTGTGCCGGTCGATGGTTAGTAATCCAATTACAGGAAGCCCTAATCCAAGAGAACAGTCTTTAATGATAAAATCATATTTCCTACTTTGTTTTAGGGATTGCATCTTTTGAAATATCGCTGAATTTTGAAAACAATCTTCCGGAATGGTAGGCGGAGTCAGTTTTTCGAAAAATATTTTCTTGATTGCATAACGTTCAAATATCTCGCAAAGACCTTGAAGAATAGCTTCTTGAGGTGTATTACCAGCACACATTCCATTTGATCCATCAGAAATCAAAGCTAAATCAACAGGAAAAAGAACCTCTTTTTGCTCTTTCGTAGAGTAAAAGGGAAGCATTATAGCTTGTTTCTTTCCAACTATAGTTTGCAAAATTTGATTTATGTCGTTCTTCTCTGGAAGAGAAAGCATTTGACGTATTTCATTGCCATATATGGCCACAATTTCATCTAATGAGGCCCATTCTTCATCATAAGAGTGAACAAAGGCAGGTGACAAATTCTCCTCTTTCAGAAATAAATCAAACTCGGTATCTTTTCTATTATTTAAACTAGATCTTTCATAAAGAAATCTAAATACACTATGATTAA
Organism: Porphyromonas sp. COT-108 OH1349; assembly: GCF_000768755.1. Classification (NCBI taxonomy): domain Bacteria; kingdom Pseudomonadati; phylum Bacteroidota; class Bacteroidia; order Bacteroidales; family Porphyromonadaceae; genus Porphyromonas; species Porphyromonas sp. COT-108 OH1349. The sequence continues at coordinate 10,726 of NZ_JRAH01000014.1, forward strand.
GCAACATATCGTTTTGTAGCCTTTCCAAGAATTCTGCATAACCACTAGCCAGAGCATATAAATAGGACATCCCCTTTCCATTCGTACCTATATCCAAAGACTCAAGTTCAGCACTTATTACGCTTAACCGACACGAATTCATTCCATCGTTCTTGAAGGAACTTTCCTTGAGGAATAATCCCAATCCATGAAGGATGCTTCTAATCAAATTGATGGTATTTTTGGGCTTTGATGCTTATATTTCTTACTCATTTCTGCATATTAATTTATATTAAAAAGATCTGGGTTTAATCTGTTCTCAGTTAATAGAACCATTAATCTAGGAATCAACACCTTGGATAAACGACAAAGACTATGAGGATGATATATATCGTTATATCGATAGAACGAGTCTGAGGCACATTTATTTATGCATAATCGATGAATATCACAATCTTTACAAGTTTCTATCATCTGTATAGTTCTATTTGATAGAGCTGGATGATTGTCAGGGGATGGAGGTATAAATTTATCATAAATACTTCCCAGATAAAACTCTTCGCAACCAACGAGGCAATCACAAGCATAGATTCCCCCTTTAATGTCAATCGCAATTGTTTGGTTTCCGGCCCCACATGGAGTACAATAGCATATATTTTGCTCCTGATAAAGAAGACTTTTTATAAGAGTAGATATGCTCCTTTCTGATACAAAATCCTTACAATCTCTTGTCGTATTTAAATCATTAATGCGACATGCAATGTCAATATATGCAGATGCTAGACTTTCATAATCTACGGATTTGCAATCTTCTAAAGATGAATCTCTTTGTAACAATGTGTTAAATACAAAGTTGTTTACGCCTAAGTCCACCAAAAAGTCAAACGTTTGTCTTATAAAAGGGATATTTTGAGGTGTTATAACGCTCAAAACTCCAAACTTATTTCCAGATAAGAGAAGGTTTTTAATTCCGTTTATTACAGCATCAACAGATGATGCTCCAGACTTAAATGGCCTATTATTATTGGAGATCGGAGATATTCCATCAAGGCTAATGCCTACCGAAACATTATTTTCTTTGAAGAAATCAGCGATGCTGGATGTTAGTAATGTCCCATTTGTTTGTACGGACAACCTTATATTATTCGAAATTATCCTAATCTTTCCTATGAGTGATTTTAGTCTAGGAAATATTACTAGCGGTTCTCCACCATGAAAAACAATCGTTAGTTGTCGAGTAGATTGAAAGCATTGATATGCACTGTCAATATAGCTTAAAATATCTTCGTCAGAAAAGTGTGCATTTTGAGAACTCCCGGTGTGAGCATAACAGTAAGAGCAAGCTAAGTTGCATTTTTCAGTCATATTGACCACAATTATAAGTTGTTCTTTTTGCATATATTCACAGCCGTTCTCTGTATTGTTTTGGTAGCGGGGAAGACCATTGATATTAAGTAACCCTGCATAATACAATTCTCTTACAACAGACTGTTTGCTCGGATATATCTGCAAGAACTCGTCTACACCTATAGGGTTACCCAATAATAGCATTACGGCTGAGAGATCTTCATTCTTAACCCCTAACCAATACCCCTTTTCTGGATCAAGAAAAAGGTTATATCTATCTGTCGTTCTGTTAGAGCTTAACACCCTAACATGCTTATTTAGAGATATTTTATACATGTATGCAATGGATAGAGCCAACGATAGGGAGAGGTGTCTTATTTATAACACCCTCCCTATTCTGGATTGATTAGAACGACAACGCCCACTTAGCTAAAGTGATGCTATGATCTTGAAGAGAACCATCAGATACCTTATCTGTCATAGGATCTGACTGACCACCTTTCACCTCGATGAACTTTTCTGCTTCCATTGTATCCCAAAGACTCTCAGTCTCAGGGTTTGTTAAAAAACGCTTTTTCATAATAATCCTTATACTAATTTTTCTCTACTCATATCGCTTTTCGATTCCGCGTCCTTTATTTCATACAGCTTCCCGATTCTCGGTAAGGACTTACTGCACTGCATTACTTCACAGCTTCCAAACAATAATGTTTGTGTTTTTCATCTCTAGAATGCATTAATTACAATTTGTTGATACTTTTTCTTCTTTAGGTTTTTATGACTTCCTTGCAAGAGACTTCATAAATACAATGTCATAGCCAACTTATTGTCAAGAACATTATTCCTCAAGAAAATTTATAATCTCTAAAATAAAAGAACGTGCGTTCTTTCTCTTTCTATCAACTTTATATCACCGTAATAGTTATTAAAGAATCTCTTTCAGTAATTTAATTAGGGCAATCTCAATCTCTTTATCACTAATACTTGTGAAATCTATTCCACAAAACGTAGATATGTCCTTATGCAGGGCTAAGTATTGTACTCCAGCCGTAAGAATTGCCAACTGCACTCTTGATGTATTTGAAGATTCGGTGTCCTTTGAAAAGAAATCAACTAAATTTTCTGTTTGTTTTTCTCTAGCCCTTGCTATCTCAATAGCAGCCTCTAGCGGAGAATCCTGCAGTTCAAGACGAAGTAAGGACCCTAATAGCCCGTCTCCTACAATTTGTCTCCATAATGATAGTAAAATTCGAGTCAAATCTTCTGGAGTCCTACTTAGTTGTTCGATAGGAAATTCTTCGTAGTGAGATAACCAAAAATCATGATCACGGATAAATTTCTCCACATAAAAGGCAAACCCCTCAGGATAGCGTCTGTAAAATACTTGAGGTTCTATTTCAGCTCGTTCGCAAACTTCTTGAATAGAAAGCCCTCCAAACCCCTTTTCTCGCACAATATCCTCTGTTGCCTTATCAATTAACTGAGCAATTTCGGCTGAAGAACGTCTCTTCCTTGGCATATTATATTTGTAATCTTTTTTTGATACTAGTAAGAGTTTTGAGATTAGAAAATCTATATCTCTATATGAATGCAAGCAGGAAAGCGCAAGGCGTAGTCTCGGACATCGTTTCGAGACAGCAGGATAGCCTATGGGAACGATATAAACATCGTGTTGGAGTAAACGCTCTGCCCACAAAATAGCTTCATCATAACTTGGGGTCAGTATTCCTACGATAGGAGTAGTGGAATCTGTTGTAGAAAAACCTGCTTCTTGAAGCTTCTCTCTCGCATACTGAGCTTTTGCCAGCAACTCTTTTCGCTCAGAGGTCGCTTTGGGGATTAGCTCCAAAGACTTCAAAGCAGCAGCTAAGCAAGGAGGAGGGAGAGAAACTGAAAAGCAGCAACTGCCGGCATAGTAACGGATGTAATTAATTAAATCCTTACGACCGGAGACATACCCACCTATACTTCCGAAGGCTTTACTCATGGTACCTGTAACAAGAGGGACTTGCCCCAATAGGTTTAATTCCTCTAAAAGACCGGCCCCATGCTCGCCCAACACCCCTATACCGTGGGCATCATCCACGATAAGCAAGGCTCCATGTTTTTGAGAAATCTCCAGATACTCCTGAACCAAACCTCGGTCTCCGTCTTGGGAATAAACCCCATCTATCACGACATACAAATTGCTCCCTTCAACTTTATAGCGCTGTAGAGCTGAGTCTAAAGCTTCTGGATCATTATGAGGAAGTATCTTACAAGTACAATGCCTTACTCCTTCAAATACACTTCGGTGAACCCCCTTGTCAAGGAATACAATATCATTAGGCTTTGCCAAAGCAGAAAAGAGACCGACATTAGCAGAAAAGCCTGAGTTAAAAACCAAAGTATCCTCCGTCTTCAATAGGGCTGAAATTCCATCTTCCAATCTCTTCTGCAATGAAGAGTAGCCTCCGATACTAGGAGCCGCACAGAACCCTGTCCCAAATTGATTAATAGCTCTGATGGCATCACTTTGTACAAGTGGATGCTGAGAAAATCCTAAGTAATCATTGGAAACAAAACTGACCATACGAGAACTCCTGCGGTTATTCAAAGACATTTTCGAAGATACCGCAGAGTCGGACTCTTTCCAATAAATCTGTCCGCTTTCATCCTTATAGCTCTCCTTATATTTATAAAACGCCTCTGCAAGCTCTTGAATGGACTGCTGAGACTGTCCTACACCGTATTTATCTAGTTTCATACGTAGAGTTCACATTCATATTTCAAATTAGGGTATTACATTCACGCTTCAAAACTAAACAAATAAATTTGTTCTGACAAAAAAATAAGGCATTTTTTTTTGCCTTTATTAAGCTAGCCTCTGGAAAAGGATTCTTTTAAAGCCACTTCTATCCATATTAAAGCCACAAGTACGCACTTATTTTACACCTGTAACACACTCTTTATCTATGGTTTACTTTTGTCCGTGCACCGCTGTTGGTGTCATTAAATAGATTGTAATATGGACGAAAAAATCAAAGACCAAGAAGTTCTTTTGGTCAAGGAACAGAAGGACGAGAACCTCCGAGCCGTAGCCGGAGCAGATGAAAAAGGTGGACTGAAAACCGTACCGCCCACCGCCGAGCATGAACAGAGCTTCCTGAAGTTCGACAAGCACAGCAATGCGCTGGAGAACTTCCTTTCCAACTTCATGCGGCAGTTCAAGCACCCCACACCGCTGACTTTCTTCAAGGTTCCCTTTGAGAGTGCCGTTGCCAGTGCCCGCGTACTTTCGGAGATGCTCAAAGCTCCGGAAGTCCCCTCCAATAAAGAGATGCTGGACTCTGCCCGTGTCAATCCTTCGGACTATACAGGAGAGCAGAAGCAGTTCTTTCAAGGCATTGACCCCGACAAGGTGAAGTGGGAGCAGTTCGAGCAGATGGGTGTAAGCCGTGAGAGTCTCGAAAAGGGCAAGCATCTTGATGACCTACTTCAATACCGCAAAACTCCGCTTATTCCCATCGCAATCAAAATCGGAGAAGTCTCCCTTTACACCGATGCCCGTCTTTCTCTGAAAGCCTCCGGAGACGGTACGTTTATCCCCGTTGTCCACGCCATCCGTAAGGAACCTCAATTGGAGCGTGAGTTCTTCGGGCATACCTTCACCGACGAGGACAAGAAAGCCCTCAGAGAAACGGGCAACCTCGGTCGTACCGTGGAGCTGACCTTCCCCGGCAAAGATGANTTCGGGCATACCTTCACCGACGAGGACAAGAAAGCCCTCAGAGAAACGGGCAACCTCGGTCGTACCGTGGAGCTGACCTTCCCCGGCAAAGATGAGCCAACCCGCAGTTTCGTGAGCATCGACCGCCTGACGAACGATATCATCGCCCTGAGTGCCGACCGGGTACGCATCCCCGATGAAATCAAGGGCGTGAAGCTGAGCGATGAGCAGAAAAAGGAGTTGTCGGAAGGCAGAAGCATCTATGTGGAGGGCATGACCTCCAAAACGGGAAAGCATTTCAATGCCAACCTTCAATTCAATGCCGACAAGCGGTCTATTGAATTTCGTTTCGGCTCTCCCAAGCAAGGACAACGCCAAAGACAAGCTCCCGAAGGACAGGAACAAACGGAGCAGAAAGAACTGCGTGTCCCCAAGAAGATGTTGGGACGTGACATCTCTCCCGAAGAGCAAGCGAAGCTCAAAGCAGGTCAGACGGTCTATATGACCGGGCTTATCGACAAGAAGGGAGAGCCTTTCAATGCCTATGTACGTCCGAACTTCGAGAAGAACAAGTTCGACTTCCTCAAATGGAATCCCGACAAATCCCAAGCCAAAGATGTTACTCCCGACAATGCTTCCCGCACGCAAGTCGCCGTCAATTCCGAAGGCAAGACCAACGAGGCTACCAAGCATGTGAAAGAGCCACTCAAGCAGGGACAGACAGAGCCTACTACGGGGCAGGAACAAAAGCAAGAAGAGAAGAAGCGTTCCAAGGGAATGAAAATGTAATCCGCCACCACTAACATCCAAAAAGCAAGAACAAATGAAAGTCATCATAGCAGAAAAACCGAGCGTAGCCCGTGAAATCGCCCGTGTCGTTCGGGCAACCAACAAGAAGAACGGTTATATCGAAGGAGGCGGCTATGCCGTCACGTGGGCATTGGGACACCTGATAACGGCAGCCATGCCCGAAGCCTACGGCATCAAGGGCTTCCACAAAGAGAACCTGCCGATTTTTCCTCCCGTCTTTACCCTTATTCCCCGTCAAATCAAGGAGGGTAAAGGCTATAAAGAAGACCCTGCGGCAGTCGCCCAACTCAAAGTCATTGAAAAACTCTTCCGGGAATGTGAGGGCATTATCGTTGCCACCGATGCCGGACGGGAAGGTGAACTCATATTCCGCTTTATCTACGAATACTTGGGCATTCCCCGTCCGTTCGACCGTCTGTGGATCAGTTCCTTGACGGACAAAGCCATCAAAGAGGGGCTTGCCCATCTCAAGAGCGGTGCCGAGTACGACAATCTTTATTATGCCGCCCGTGCCCGCAGCGAAGCCGACTGGCTGGTGGGTATCAATGCCACCCAAGCCATATCCATTGCGGCAGGACGAGGCACTTACTCCTTGGGCAGGGTACAGACTCCGACCCTCTGTATGGTCTGCTCCCGTTTCTTGGAGAACAAGAAGTTCGAGCCACAGTCATTCTGGCA
>NZ_JRAH01000015.1:0-362 GCF_000768755.1 Porphyromonas sp. COT-108 OH1349
GTTACCCGGCAGGAGGCTGTCTTACCGCCATCCACGGATGTAGCAGTAATGGTGGCACTGCCTTCCTTATGCGTGGTTACCTCTCCGTTGCTGTCAACAGATGCCACCTCCGACTTGTCCGAACTCCACGTTACAGCCTTGTTCGGAACATCCGCAGGTGAGAACGTTACCTGAATCTTGAACTTCTCCCCTGCAACTACGCTCTTTTCCGTGGGAGATACAGCGATTCCTTCCACCACCTTCACCAGTGTTACTTTCACTTCCTGACCGTAAGCCGTACCGGCGGAATTGGTAGCATACGCACGAGCATGGTAGACCTTGCCCGGAGTAAGGTTGCCGATGCTTACCTTGAAGCTGCCGGT
>NZ_JRAH01000016.1:0-1761 GCF_000768755.1 Porphyromonas sp. COT-108 OH1349
GAAGCCTATACGGGCTTCGGGGCTTTGAAGTGTATCCTCTCTCCTGCCAACACGATGGAGGACATCGCCCGATGGAACAAGTCGGAGCTGGAGCTTTTCCCCTTGGTGATGGAGTTGCACAGCATCATTAGAGACAACACCGCTTCCGAATCGCAATACAAGAGTTATATGCAGAGCCTGAAAAACTCCGTGATGACCGCTTTCTATACTCCTGCGCCCATAGTACGGGAGATTGCCGTTGCCTTACAGGAGGCAGGTATCGTCCCCAAGCGAATCCTTGACCCTTCGGCGGGAATGGGCGAGTTCATCCGCTCTTTTGACGGCATTGCAGCCGAAGGGCATACGACCTTCGGTTTTGAGAAAGACATCCTTACGGGACAAATGCTCTCCGCTCTGCATCCCGAAGACAAGATACGCATCCGAGGCTTCGAGGAAATCGAATCCAAGCTCGGAGGTTATTTCGATGTGGTCAGCAGCAACATTCCTTTCGGAGATGTGGCCGTCTTCGACCCTGTTTTCAGCAAGACGGACGAACCTGCCCGAAAGGTCGCCCGCATGTCCCTGCACAATTACTTTTTCGTCAAGGGGGTTGATATGCTCCGTGAGGGTGGAGTGCTGGCATTCATCACCTCGCAAGGTGTTATGAACGCGCCAACGAATGAGTCTGTAAGGGAGTGGCTGATGAATCATACCCGCCTTGTCTCGGCAGTCCGTCTGCCCAACAATCTCTTCTCGGAGAATGCCGGGACGGAAGTGGGCAGTGACCTGATTGTCCTGCAAAAGCAGAGCGGCAAGACAAGTTTGACCGAAGAGGAACAGCGTTTCATCAAGAGCGAGAAACGCCCCAGTGGAGTGCTGTTCAATACCTATCTGCGAAGCATGTCGCAAATCGTGCATACCGAGTGGAAGCAGGATACCGACCCTTACGGCAAGCCCGCCATCCTGTTCCATCATGAGGGCGGAGCGGAAGGCATCGCCACCGATATGGGAAAAATCCTGCGGGCGGATTTAGCCAAACGCTTGGACATGGCGTTGTATCAAAAGCACATCTTCATACAGGAGCAACCCCAAGTTAGCATTGCCGTTCCTCCCGAAATAAAACAGCGAGAAGTGACGCTTACGTCTGCCACTTCGGAAGAAGAGCANTCTTCATACAGGAGCAACCCCAAGTTAGCATTGCCGTTCCTCCCGAAATAAAACAGCGAGAAGTGACGCTTACGTCTGCCACTTCGGAAGAAGAGCAACCACACCAAGAGGTGGTGCAACTGAAAAAGGAACAGCCGACAGAACAACCCCGAAGTAGTGTTGCACCACAGGTGCAACTGCTCGACCTTTTTGGCAATATCATTCAAGAGGAGAAGCCCAAACGAAAAAACTCCTCTGTGAAACGTGCTGAGGCTTCCGCCCCTTCTCCCACTGTCGAAATAAAGCAACAAGAGACTGCTGTGGGACTGTTGGTGACAGGAGAGTTGTGGTGGCAGCAGGACAAGGAGAAAGGTATGCGGCTGCGTCCCTATGAGGGCTTATGGCATGAACACCTCAGAGAAGGCTCTTTGCTTTCCTCGGACTTTCAAGTCGGAATGCTTGTCCGTGATATGGAGGACAACCGAATGTTCCAGCCCATAGACCTCTCTTCCCAAGAACGGCAGAAGATGCTGCTCTACATAGACCTGCGAGATGCTTACCATACGCTCTATGATTATGAAGCGGAACGCAAGGTGGCGAATGAATCCCTGCGACAGAACCTCAATGAACTGTACG
>NZ_JRAH01000017.1:0-1926 GCF_000768755.1 Porphyromonas sp. COT-108 OH1349
GATCTCGCGCAGCATAAATGATGCGTTATATATCCGTAACTGTAAGCTGAGCGCGGAGACGCTGAACGAGATATTCCGCACACTTCCCGATGTAAAAGGGCAGACAGAAGGCGCGAAGAAGATCTGGATAGCAGACAATCCGGGTACGGATGCGTGCGACAAGAAGATAGCCACAGACAAAGGCTGGGAATTGGATGTCGAAGATACTCCTCCTCCTGCCGGCAACAGCATGACGATGACGACAACGAAAGCCGTCGGCGAGAAGATAGAGCTTCGGATCGAGGCCGAACCGGCAGACCGTCCGAATGTCTGGATAGACCTGAACAACAACAAGGTCAAAGATGCAGGCGAGAGCGTGACCAGATTTAACTCCTATGAAGAGTACAAGCTCGGCTCTCAGACCGTTACGGTGTATGGAAAGGTAACCGTGTTGACCTGCCCCGTTAACTCTCTCACCTCGCTGGATGTGAGCAAGAACACCGCTTTGACAGGATTGGTCTGCTACTCTAACAGTCTCACCTCGCTGGATGTGAGCAAGAATATAGCTTTGAAAGTGTTGAACTGCGACTCTAACTCCCTCACCTCGCTGGATGTGAGCAAGAACACTGCCTTGACTTATTTGGACTGCCACAAGAACTCCCTCACCTCGCTGGATGTGAGCAAGAACAAGGCTTTGACAGGGTTGTACTGTTACAAGAACTCTCTCACCTCGCTGGATGTGAGCAAGAACACGGCTTTGACTTATTTGAACTGCTCCTATAACAAGTTCACCTCTCTGGATGTGAGCAAGAACACGGCTTTGACAGAGTTGGGCTGCTCCTATAACTCCCTCACCTCGCTGGATGTGAGCAAGAACAAGGCTTTGAAAATATTGACTTGCGACTCTAACAAGTTTACCTCGCTGGATGTGAGCAAGAACACTGCTTTGACAATATTCTCCTGCTCGAATAACCCGAATCTAAGCTCCTTGAAGATCTCGAGCAGCATAAATGATGCGTTGTTGGTCAACGACTGTAAGCTGAGCACGGAGACGCTGAACGAGATATTCCGGACGCTTCCCGATGTGAAAGGGGAGACCGAAGGCAAGAAGAAGATCTGGATCGGAGGTAATCCGGGTACGGATGCGTGCAACAAGAAGATAGCCACAGACAAAGGGTGGACGGTTAATATTGATTAAGATTGAGGGGAATTTCCCTCACCCCGAAGTGGCAGGGCGTAAAATATTGTAGACAAATTCGGGCAGTGCCGGTGCGATAAGTGCCGGCACTGCTTTTTTTGTGCCGAGACGGAAAACCGGAATCGGGAAAAGAGAAAAGGTCGGTTTCGGAGAGCATGAAAATTTCGTACGTACAAAAAANGCCGGCACTGCTTTTTTTGTGCCGAGACGGAAAACCGGAATCGGGAAAAGAGAAAAGGTCGGTTTCGGAGAGCATGAAAATTTCGTACGTACAAAAAATATTTTCGTACGTACAAAAAAAAATTTACGTGCGCACGAAAAAATATTTATGTGCGCACGAAAAAAAAATTACGTGCGCACGAAAAAATATTTTTGTAGGTAAGAAAAAATATTTGCGTAGGTAAGAAAATAAATTTCCGTAGGTAAGAAAAAATATTTTTGTAGGTAAGAAAAAATATTTTCGTAGGTAAGAAAATAAATTTCCGTAGGTAAGAAAAAATATTTGCGTAGGTAAGAAAAAAAATTGCGTGGCCAAGAAAAAAAAATTGTGTAGCCAAGAAAAAAAAATTGTGTGGCCAAGAAAAAAAATTTTTGTGGCCAAGAAAATAAATTTTTGTGGCCAAGAAAATAAATTTTTGTGGCCAAGAAAATAAATTTTCGTGGGCATAGAAAAAAATTTTCATGCGGACGAAAAAATATCTGCGTGCGCAGAAAAAGTATTTTCTTTAGCATAAGAGTTGTGGCGATCC
>NZ_JRAH01000018.1:0-2677 GCF_000768755.1 Porphyromonas sp. COT-108 OH1349
TGACCGTTAAGCAGAGGTCTGTTCTTTTTCCGCAGAGCATCTATGCCTTTCATCATGCGGTCGCCGGCGTTGAAAAAGTACGCAATCTCTTTGTCGTTATTTGTCTTTACGTCATTGTTCATATTTACGTTGGATTTAGTGGTGAGATTGTTTATTGGTTATAAAGCGGAGGATTGTTCGAGCAGTTTTCCAACATCCTCCGGTTTATAGAACATCTTATACCCTATTTGCGTGTAGGGCAACATTCGGTTGCTACGATAGGTTTGCAGGGTACGCAAACTGATGTTCAGGATTTGTCAGACATCCTGATTGTCCAGCCACCTGCCCATACGCTTCTCGTCACACTCCCGACACAGGGCATCGACTTTGGCTGTCAGAATGCGGAAATGCTCCATCATGGCTTCATACGTTTTCCTCTCTATTGCTATTACTTCCATAATTCTTGTCCGTTTTAATTTTCACTTCCACACAAATGTAGCTACGAAAAGAGACTCCTGCCCCTGATTATCCATTATAGCGTACTTGTGGCTTCGATATGGATACCTTTGTCGAAGAATATTTGAAACTGAGGCGAAAAATCTTTATTCAGTACATATTTACCATACAATTCACCCTATTGTCCCTCCCGAACTTTGTGCCATAATCAAGTAAAATAGTCATGGATGTCATTACACTAGAAAGCAGAGCTTTTCAGGAACTGATAGGTAAGATAGAAAAGATTCTTCGGTATGTGGAGCAGGAGAAAAAGGCAAAGACGGAGTATGAAAACCGCCTTATCTCCAATGATGAGTTAGCCGAGATACTNAAGATAGAAAAGATTCTTCGGTATGTGGAGCAGGAGAAAAAGGCAAAGACGGAGTATGAAAACCGCCTTATCTCCAATGATGAGTTAGCCGAGATACTAGGTATCAGTAAACGTACCCTCCAGCGTATGCGCAGTGCAGACCGAATCAGCTACAAGATGATCTATGGGCGTTGCTACTACGACCTACATGACATTGAGGAGGCGATACGCAACAAGAGTTTGTATTGCAACCCTCAAAATCTGAAAGAGTTGCAGCATAACTTCGGACTTAAAAGCAGGAGGATAAAGGATGGAATTATTGGATAGAGAGACTTTCCTCGAGTGGATGGAACGTATTATGAAGCGTCTTGATGATTTGAAGCAGCCGACTCACGATATACCCCAACGTCCAATGATAGATGGAGAGCCATTGTTGGATAACCAAGAGGTATGTATGATGCTTCAAATCAGCAAGCGTACTCTGCAACGTTACCGTGCTTCCGGGACACTTCCTTTCCACATTATCTANTTGGAATCGGAAATTCTCTCTTTCATGAAAGCCCACTTTACCGAAAACCTAAAACGAAAAAGAACAAAGAAAAAACCTATGTGACTTTAGAGTGAGTAGATTGATTGTGCACAGTCGTTAAGCCCCCGTTTTGTCGTGATGACAAGGCGGGGGCTGCTGTTTGAGGTATTAATTAGAGAGAAATCATTTTATAGTTTAGGTCTGACAATAAACACTTTTCTTGCCAGAGACGACGGTAGTCTGTCCATTGCGGACTGTGTAGCGGAGCTACTCTGCCCGTTGCTTTCCAACGGTCTGTTGGATTGAGCCACAGAAGTATCGACAGAGGGAGCAATGACGGACGGCTCAATCGGACATGACTGTTCCATTTCCTTCGTCTCTCCTGCTTCATCTTGCATCATCTCCGTTCCCTCCTGTTGGCTTTCTTCCTCTTCAATCGGCTTTAGGGAAAGCTGTATTTTTCGGTCAAGTGTGGCAAGTTCCGTTTTGAGGTCTTTGAGCTGCTCTTCTTTCCTCCAAGAACCATTTACCACCTCCAGCAAAACAGGAATATCCTTGGCTATCTTTTCCGTGTCTGCCTGATATTTCTCAATCAAGCCGGGTATCTTCTCCAATGCATTCAGGAAATTCATACAGGCGAGTTGCGGGTCTGTCGCAATCTTGCCGTTGTTGTAACTGTACTTCATTCCGCTTTCTCCCATCACGAAGAATTTGTTCTGTGAAAGGTCAAACAGATCTTTGGATTCATTGATTTCTGTCAGTTTAGCTGCAATGCATTTCGGGTCTTTACTCTCTACTCCTTTGAGTGTTATCGGGTTGAGTATGTTGCCCTCGTTATCTTTCTGCACTCGGCTTTGGTATAAATCCCAATCGCTTCTGAAACGACCAATCAGTTCCCTATTGCTATCCACTGCTCGCATAACCTCTTCCAAACGACTTCGGGAGGATGATTTACTGCGGATGAAGGCCTGTCGCTCACTCTCCAAACCGGCTATTTTCTTTTCCAATTTCGCCTTTTCCAACAAGTCNGATTTACTGCGGATGAAGGCCTGTCGCTCACTCTCCAAACCGGCTATTTTCTTTTCCAATTTCGCCTTTTCCAACAAGTCGGTATTTCCTGAAAGAATAGCTACATACTCGGAAAAATTCATTCCCGACTTCTCGTCCATACTTCCCTCGTCGATGGTACGACTACCCATACGGTTGTTTTTCAGCTGTTCGATGAAAAGCTGCTTATTGTGTAACAGATTGAATTTGTAACTATCAAGCGACTTTTCCACCGCATAGATGATAACATCCACCTTATTGTCTGCATAGAGTTTGGCTACCTCGTTTCCCTTACGCACGGCTCGTCCATCCCTCTG
>NZ_JRAH01000019.1:0-229673 GCF_000768755.1 Porphyromonas sp. COT-108 OH1349
GCCGGGTTGCCCCATTCGGATATCTGTGGATCATTTCGTATTTGCCGATCCCCACAGCTTTTCGCAGCTTATCACGTCCTTCGTCGCCTCTTAGAGCCAAGGCATCCACCGTCTGCCCTTCTTTTGCTTATATTTTTTTGCTCTCGCATATCATACCGTTAACGGCATGATACGGTTATTGTAGTTTTATACCATCCCGTATTTCCATACAGGACAATGCTACTATATTCTTCTCTTCCGATATGTCTATGATCTCGTATTCCTCACAGGAGATCCGCTCTCCCGTTTCGTGGGTGCAAAGTTAGAAAGAGTTTTTCATTCTACCAAACTTTACTAACAAAAGATATGGAATCATATCAAACAGCACTCCCAAAACAGCACTTAATCCGCTTGTTTTCAAGCCTGAAGAGAATCAAACATTTTATCGAAAACCGCTATTTCCTCTCCCCAACTGCTCTCCCCTATATATATAAATAATGTATCCCCCTCTTCGGACACATTTCTCTCCAACCCTGAAGGTCATTTTTATATATTCCATACCGATACCTCTTCCCGGTTTTTTCTCTCTCTATTTTGATCGGAGGGGTCGTTTTCGGAGGAGTGCCGGATTTGTTAAATCAACCCGTTTTATTAACACAATTTTCGATACAGGTTCACCCAAAACGCTAAACGAGCATATTCTTCCGGCTTAACGTGTTTAATTTTTCAATGAACACGTTTACCGATTTCATTAAACACGTTTACCGGATTCGATTAACGCGTTTAGCCAAAATCATTAAAACGCTACACATCAGTATTTTATGTATTTTCACCCTAAAATGTACCCGAAAAGGCAAATTTCTTTATTAGGAAACATTTACAGATAAAGGTGTTAAATTTCACACCTATTAACGTAAAAAGCCCCATCAAACGGACTGAGAAAATTTTTTCTCCGAAGATGAGATTTTGCCATATCGCTTTCATTCAAAAGATCTTATCTTAAAACGACTTGACAAATTCGCCTCCTCCAAGCCGAAAATCACCCCTTCACCCCTCCGTTTTCCGCATGACGTTTTTATATAAAAAGACCGACGCGCTCCTCCAAAAGCACATCGGTCTTCTACCTTGTTCCTAAAATAATTCTGCCGAACTAAACCAGCTGTTTTGAGTCTTGGATAAACTTTGACAAGCCGGTATCGGTAAGAGGATGATTGAGCAACTTCAGAATAGAGTCCAAAGGCGATGTGATGACATCCGCACCGATCTTTGCACAAAGTGTTATGTGCAGTGGAGAACGAATGGAAGCCGCCAAAATCTCAGTAGTGTATCCGTAGTTGTCAAAGATCACACGGATATCTTCTATAAGATTGAGCCCATCCTGACTAATATCGTCCAAGCGTCCCAAGAATGGAGATACATAGGTAGCTCCTGCTTTTGCCGCCAAAAGCGCTTGTGCCGGAGAGAATATAAGAGTGCAGTTGGTTCTGATACCTTTTTCTGTCAGCTCCTTGATCACTCTTAATCCATCCTTAATAATGGGAACTTTGATGACAATCTTTTCCGGACATATCGCAATAAGCTCTTCGGCTTCTGCCATCATCTCTTCGTATGTAGTAGAGAGAACTTCGGCGCTAACCTTGTCTTCCACTATGTCGCAGATAGCCTTGTAATGTTTCATGACAGCATCTTTTCCGGAGATTCCCTCTTTTGCCATTAGGGACGGATTGGTAGTAACCCCATCCAAAATACCAAGTTCGTGGGCTCTCTTGATCTCGTTCAGATTCGCTGTATCTACAAAAAACTTCATATATAAATGGATTGATATAATGTTCTGTTCAAAAGTAGTGAAAAAAGCGGAGAGCGACAATAGGCTCTTCCATACCTTAGTCCCTATATATAAGAGCCGTAGCCATGGCGGCAATACCCTCCTCGTTCCCTGTGGCATCGAGCCTTTCGTGAGTGGTTGCCTTGATCGAAATATCTTCTTGAGGGATATTCAGGACTCTCGATATATTGGCTTGCATCTCCGGGATATGCGGGTTCATCTTCGGAGCTTGAGCTATAATGGTGGAGTCTATATTGCCTATGGCGTATCCTTTCTCCTTGAGAAGGGCTGCGACCTCTCCGAGCAAAAAGAGACTGTCTGCCCCTTTGTACTTCGGGTCTGTATCGGGAAAATGATAGCCGATGTCCCTTAGGTTTGCCGCCCCCAAAAGCGCATCGGAGATGGCATGAAGGAGAACATCCGCATCGGAATGCCCTAAAAGTCCGATCGAATGAGGTATGCGAACTCCTCCGATGATAAGATCTCTATCCGGGACAAGCCTGTGAATGTCGTACCCGAATCCTACCCTTATGTTCACTCCCATAGTCTTATCTTTTTTGTTTCTGTGGATGAATGGATTAAAACGAGCCGGTAAGCGAAAGGCGAAGAGTGCCATTCTGAGGATTGCGTGCGCTTATGGCAGCAAAGTAGGCAAAGTCGAAACGGACGAACTTGTACTTTACACCGACACCCATAGAGAATCCGCTGTCCGATCCTTTCGAGGGATGCATATACTTGTAACCGAGACGAAGAAAGGCCAGATCGTTGTACCCTGCCTCGATACCCAGTGCCGGTGTGTACTCTCTAAGCTCTTCTCCAAACCCTTCCGGAGCATCAGAGAAAGAGGCAAATATGCCTTGAAGTGCGGTGGTGGAGTAATACTCGTCTATGAGATCCGTGGTTCCGTCCGAGTCTTTCCCGATAGGATAAGATGGCACAAGCAGTTTTTCCAGCTCCAGATAAGATGCCAAGGAGATATTTTTGGCAAATCGGGTCTGATACCCGACCCCTACGCGCAACATGGTGGGCATGAAAAGAGATTTACGGCTCTCGCCTATTTTCAGCTTCGGACCGATATTCAGGAGAGATGCTCCGGCGGTCAGTTTGTGCTTCTTTTCGGCATCCAGATAGTCGGTGAAAAGTGCTCCCAAATCGAAAGTAAAATTACCCACAGAGGGATAGTAGGAGAGATGCCCCGATGATCCTGCGGTATAGAAATATCTCAACCCCGTTCCAAAAGACCACTTATCGGAAAGAGCATAAGCGTAAGAGAGCTGTGCCGATGCTTCAAAAGGGCTGAAGGTATGTGTGATAGAGCCGGACTTCCCAAAGACATGCACATCATCGATGTTCATTCTACGAAGGGAAACACCGAAAGTATGCTTCCGCTCCGCTCCCAAAAAGGAAGGACGGAAATATCCGGTCAGGTCTGCTATACCGATTCCATCCGTTATTGCACTCAGCCACGAGAGATAAGCGACAGAAACGCCATAGGAGTTACCGGCACGAGAGAGCTTTGCGGGGTTGAAGTAAGCAGAGACGGCGTCCGCTTCCGTTGCGACACCAAGACCTCCTAATGCCGCACTGCGAGCATCCGTGACTATGGATAAGGAAGATGCGGCAGTAACAATGGGAGAGAGAGCCGGCAGATAAACATCCGACGATGAAGCGGTTTGGGCGGAGAGCTTATTGATGCTCAGGAATGAGACCAAAAAGATCAGCAGGAAAGGATTTACAAAGTAAGCTCGCTGTCTCATAACGTATGCTGTATAGTGTCAATATTTTTTCAAAAAAGAAGAGGTGTACCAAGTGCCAACCATAAGCCCTCCTCCCACGATATTACCAAGGGTTGCCGGCAGAAGGTTACCCCAAAGGAAGTCTGTGAGAGAAACATCCGCACCCTCCATCATACCGAGAGGGATGTAGAACATATTGGCGACACAGTGTTCGTAGCCCAGCGCCACGAATGTCATTACCGGCCACCAAAGTCCCCAAATCTTGCCTATCGTGGTCGTAGCACTAAGCCCCATCCAGATAGCCAAACAGACCAGCCAGTTGGCACCAATCCCTTTCACGAAAACTTTCCAAAAGGGAGCGGAAGTTTTATACTCCGCTATTCCGACGATCGTACCATGCCAAGGGTCTTGCGCAAAGAGTCCCACGAGATAGACCAAGAGATATGCAAAGCAAACTGCACCTACAAGGTTCATGATGAAGACCAGTGTCCAGTTCCGAAGAAGCTTTTTCAGACCAAAGTCTTTATTCCAAAACCCCGGCATCAAAACAGCATTGTTGCTGGTGAAGAGTTCTGCTCCTGCAATGACAACAAGGATAATGCCCACGGGAAAAGTCATTCCCGACAGGAGCATTCGCAGTCCGGGATTTTCGGCAGTAAGTGCCGGCATTCCTCCGGAGACAAGAACGGAAAGCGTCCCTCCCATTGCGATGAAAGCTCCACCGAGAAAGCCCAACAGAAGTGTCTTTATGAGCGAATAGTTTGCTTTTGAAATACCCAGATCTTTTGCAGCCATCACTATGGCATCGGGCGATAATATATTCATTGTTTAGCTAAGTTCTAATGTGTTCTTTACCGAAGCGACAGTCTGGTCAAAAACTGTGATTCTTCTTTTTGATTTGTGTCCTCCAATGAGAGGCAGAGATTGTCTCCTATGGCTGCCGTGTAGAATGCCTGCCGGAGAGGGAGCAGGAAGATGTCTCCAATCTTAATGGTGTGATACCTGCTTAGACGTGCAAGAGTCTCTTCTGCTTTGGTCAAAAGCTCGACCGGGATATGAATCTCTTCTTGCGCTTCTCCTTTTTGATGGAAAACTTTCACCGCACCATTCTTCCTAATGAGTTCGGGAGAGAATCCTGTCTCGCCCCAAACCAAAGCGCCATCGAAGCCGTAAGCAGAGAAGGTCGGTACTCCTTGGGAAGAGAGTGTGTCGAGCAGCTCAGGCAATAGAAGAGAGTAACCAACGGTTATGGCAGAGTAGTAACGATGTATAAATCTGGGAGCGATGCTCTTGCCTATACGATTCATCTTCAATACCAACACGGGCATTACGGCAACAGGTTCGCCCTCTTCAATGGGAGGGAAAACCGGCTTTCCGCTCTTTACATAAGCAGAATCGGGTAGGAGAACCACAGCATCATCCGAAAACTCAGACTGTGTTCTCTTACCCGAATACAAATGTCCCGAAAGACTGAATATCTTCATTTATTATCCGTTTATACCTTGCCTTGTACACCGGCAGTCTGTACAGTGTCAACTCTTGAGTCTGTTGAACATCACTGCAAGATGTGCATACATGGAGGTATTTTGCACTACAATATCTTCAGGAACTTTTATCCGAAATGGGGTAAAGTTCCAAACGGCTCTGATACCTTTGCTCACTACAATATCCGTCACTTCTTGCGCTTTAGAGATCGGGACGGTAAGCACTCCGATAGAGCCGGGAGTTTCTTTCATCACCCGATCCAACTCGTCCAAATGATAAATAGGAGTGTCCGAAATGATCGTTCCACAGATAGACGGATCGACATCAAAACCTGCGACAATCTCCATGCCGTACTGACTCAATCCTTTATCCGCCAAAAGAGCAGCACCTAAGTTGCCCACCCCGAACACGTAAGCCTTGTGAGTCTGAGTGAAACCCAGAAAAGACTCTAAGACAGAAACCATCTGATCCACCCCATAACCGACACGTGTCTTACCGGAAATATCCACGTAAGAGAGGTCTTTGGCTACCAAAGCCGGATCTATACCTATACACTTTGCTATGGCAGTAGAGGAAATACTTTTGAGTCCTTCTGCTTGCATCAGTTTTACATGAGCCAAATACCACGGCAATCTGCGCAGTGTTGGCTCCGGTACTTGAGTTTGTTTGTCTATTCGTCCCATCTGAAGTTTTATTCTACCTCTAATTTATCATATAAACAGCAAGATCATCAGCTGTGCGACCACTACTCGTAGAAACATTGTCAGCGGATAAACGGTTGCGTATGCAATGGCGGGGTCATCATTTGTGGCAGTTGCATTGGCATAAGCAAGCGCAGGAGGGTCTGTGGTACTACCCGATATAAGTCCCATCAACTTTAGATAGTTCACCTTGAAGACTCCTCTCGCAATAGCTCCAACAATGAGTAGCGGTAAGACGGTTATGATAAAACCATATCCTATCCACTGCCAACCTCCTTGATTTACGATCGTATCTATAAATCCGTTACCGGCTCCGATACCAACGCAAGCCAAAAAGATGCTTATACCAATCTCTCGCATCAATAAAGTAGCACTGTGGGTGGTATAAGTAACCATCTTAAATCTGTATCCAAAGCTACTAATAAGTATGGAAATAACCAATGGACCGCCTGCCAATCCTAACTTAATAGGTTGAGGAATACCTGGAACAAGAATAGGAATAGAGCCGAGAATAATACCCAAAGCAATACCTATAAATATGAAGAACAAGTTGGGTTCGTGAAGATGCTTTACCTTATTCCCCATCATCTTTTCCACTTGAGCTATTGCAGGATCACTACCAACAATGGTAAGCTTATCCCCAACCTGAATATGCAAGTCCGGAGAAGCTACAAGGTCTATACCGGAACGTGTAAGTCGGGTAAGATTCACACCATAAAGTTTTCTCAACTGCAGATCAGCGATTTTCTTTCCGGACAGTCTGCCATTCGTTACCAGGATTTGGCGGCTCACAAACTCCGCATGAGCCGGAACCCACTGCTTTCTATCCATGACGATCTGCTCTCCTATGATGGTTGTGATGGCATCGACATCGTCTCTCTGTGCGATCACAAAGAGCTTATCTCCGGTATGCAGCTCGGTTTGTCCGTTTGCCACCTCTATCTTTCCGGTCTGACCGGAGAGATGACGCGAGACAACAAAATCTCTTCCCTCCAATGCTTTTACTATATCAATGATAGTACGACCATTCAGAGCCGGATTTGTAACGAGCAAAGACAACGGAACGAGAGTTTGAGTTTCTTCCTCCGCTCCTACTGTTCTGCTTTTCTTCTCATCTTCAAGATTGATTCTGAAAACGACCCTTATCAGAATAAGAGAGAGAATAATCCCGACAACACCTAAAGGATAAGCTACCGCATACCCCATGGCAATGGTAGGATCCGCAGCTCCGGTAACGTCGGAATAAGCTTGTTGAGCAGCTCCCAAACCTGGAGTATTGGTAATGGCACCGGACATAATCCCGACCATCGTAGGAACGGGAATCTTTGTCATATAATGTATGGCAAGGGTTGTAATGGCTCCCAGCAAAACAATCGAAGCCGCCAGCAGGTTGTAGGTAACTCCCCCTTTCTTAAAGTTGGAGAAGAAACTCGGTCCAACCGCCATACCTATCGAATAAACAAAAAGAATGAGACCAAACTCTTTGAAAAAATGAAGGACTTCATGATTGACATGCCATCCTAACTCTCCAAAGAGTATTCCCACAAAAAGAATAAAAGTAACACCAAGACTGATTCCACCAACCTTGATCTTACCCAACTGGATGCCCAATGCTATCGTCAGCGCTATAATAAGAACAGACTGAGCGACACTTTGCACCGTAAATAACTGAGTAAACCACTCCATAATTCAGACCTAAGTTTAGTTTGACTCTTTCAAGTATATAATGTTAATGTTGTAAGGTTCTTATTAGATTTATCGGCGGGACAAAGGTAACAATAATATACTAAAGTCAAAAGATGTCAAGGCTGCAACTAACGCGGTTTTTGTATCTCTTTCGGCTGTAATGTTTCTACCGGAACACCCTTAAACGGGAAGAGGGAAAAGCAGACACGGAAAGGGAGCATGCGGAGGGAATAAAAAGAGAGATCTCGCCCCTCTTATTCAGAGGACGAGATCTCTCACAAATTATTATTAACACCAAAAACTTCTACATAAAATTGTTTTGAAGATTGTGTTTCAGAGGATAGCCAAAGAGAATATTACTCTTGTGTAGCTGCAACCTCTTGTTCAGCAGCTTCTGCCACAGGCGCAGACTCAGATACCACTTCAAAAGGAATCTCCACACTAACTTCTTTGTGAAGAGCAATCTTAGCGATATAGCTACCAACTTCTTTGATATTACCCGGAACTGAAATCTTCTTACGATCTACGCTGTAACCTTTTTCTTCAAGTTTTTCAGCGATCATAATATTGTTTACAGATCCAAAGATTGTTCCTTGTGCACTTGTCTTAACCGTAATGGTTAGAGAAACACCATCCAGCTTTTGAGCAAAATCCTCAGCGTCTTTCTTGATTTGAGCAAGCTTGTGCGCTCTTTGTCTAAGGTTTTCAGCTAGTACTTTCTTGGCAGACTCTGATGCTATCACAGCCATACCTCTAGGGATTAGAAAGTTGCGGCCATAACCATCCTTCACCGTAACGATATCGTCCTTGAAGCCAAGGTTCTGCACGTCTTCTTTCAAAATAACTTCCATATTCTGTCTCCTTTATATTAGTTGTTTCTTACTATTACTACAAAAACTCTTATTTCATAAGGTCTGTCACGTAAGGCAACAACGCGATATGACGAGCTCTCTTCACAGCTTGAGCCACACGACGTTGGAACTTGAGTGAGTTACCTGTGATACGACGAGGAATAATCTTTCCTTGTTCGTTAAGGAATTTCTTTAGGAACTCCGGATCTTTGTAGTCTACAAACTTAATACCGGCTTTCTTAAACCTGCAATACTTCTTCTTGTTAACGTCCACAGACAGTGGAGTAAGATAACGGATTTCTGATTGTGATGCCATAATATTAAGCTTCTGTTTGTTCTTCATTAGGGGTTACTACTTGAGCTTCTGTTGTGCTCTTGTTGCCTTTGAGTTTTCTTCTCTTTTCGGCATACTCTGCGAAGTGTTTGTCTTGGCGGAAAGTCAAGAAACGTATAACACGTTCGTCACGGCGGAATTGCAATTCCAATGTCTCAATAAAAGAAGGCTCTGCCTTAAACTCTACAAACTGATAAAAACCGGTAGATTTCTTAAGGATTGGGTAAGCCAACTTCTTTAGGCCCCAATTTTCGTGGTTTACAAGTTCTCCTCCGTTTGTTTTGATGAGGTCTGTAAACTTATCTACCGCTTCCTTCATCTGAACTTCAGACAAAACGGGAGTTAAAATGAAAACGGCTTCGTAATTGTTCATAAAACGTTTACTATAAATAAATTATACGTTAATATTTTTGTACCGGCAGGGCTATATCCTGCCACGCGAGGCACAAAGTTAGATAAAATAGCCGGAATAGACAAACCTCCCCGCCATTATTCAATTATCGCCAATGCGTTTCAGGGTAATGACAACCTCCTCATCCGGCATTGCAGAGCGGTCTCCCAATATACTTGCATCGGTCAGTTTGAGCACCAAATCCTCTTCTGTCGAAGAGATGATGTCAAACTTTGCCGAAGCCATCCCGGCACTTAGAGAGAAGACACCGTCCAAAATCTTCCAGTTGAGCGTCCACTCTTCCGGCATGATATTCATCTGTTTAAGCACCGGAAGGTCCGGGAAGATCTTGTTCAAGTCTATGTTGGCAATGTTTATCGTACCGTTTGCCTTCAGGTCTATGCTCGGACTGTCGGACACCTCAATGCTTTTTGTACCCAGTTTGAGTTCGGTTGCACTCCATTTGCCTGCCAGATTTTTCTGTGCTTCCTCATCTCCTTTCTGACAAGCGGTAAAACCCAGAAAGACAACCATGAGAAGCAGTAGGGTATTTACCCTTTGGATCGTTCTGTTCATGTTCCTAATTATATATGTATGATGTTATACTCACTCTATTGCTCCACGCCATCTCTTTTGAGCAGCGCATCTATCTTGGCATCCCGACCTCTAAACTCTCTGTAAAGAATATCCGGATCCCGAAGATCTCCCTGCTCCAAAATGTGATGTAGAAACTTTGAAGCCACCGTTCCGCTCCATAAACCCTCCTCCAAGAGGTAGTCGAACGCATCGGCATCCAGCACTTCCGCCCACTTGTAGCCATAATATCCGGCAGCATATCCCCCGCTGAAGATGTGGTTGAATGCCGTTGAGATTGCTACCTCAGAGGGTGTATCTATCAAAGTGGTAGCCTTGCAAGCCTCGGCTTCTGCCTCTGCCACCGTCGGGATAGCCTCTATGTCCGACAGCGTATGCCAGAACATATCGAGATACCCAAAGTTCAGCTGACGAAGCCCTGCATATCCGGAAAGGAAGTTTTGGGTAGACAGCAGCTTCTCCAAAAGCTCTTTCGGAAGCGGCTCGCCCGTTTCGTGATGATGCGCAAACGATGCCACATAATCCGGCTGACGCAGAAAATTCTCCATCCATTGCGAGGGCAACTCCACAAAATCCCGTACTACATTCGTTCCGCTTAAAGATCCATGCTTCACTCGGGTCAGTAGTCCGTGAAGAGCGTGTCCGAACTCATGCAGGAACGTATTCACCTCATCGTAGGTGAGCAGAGAGGGCTGAGTGGAAGTGGGAGGAGTAAAATTCATGACGATACTCACCACCGGCAGATGGGCAATACCCTCTGCATCCATCCAATGTTCCGAAAAGTTGGTCATCCATGCCCCGTTTTGCTTACCCGGATTGGGGAAGAAGTCCGTGTACAGAATACCCACGACCTCTTCGGTAGAAGTGCGTACCACTCGATATGCAGCCACATCCTCTCTGTAAACAGGAGCATCGGAGTCCGGGCGAAACTCTATGCCGAAGAGTGTCGTAGCCAGTCCGAACACCGCCTTTATCACCTTATCCAATGAGAAATAGGGGCGAAGCTCTTCGGCATCGAACTTCAACATACGTTGGCGATACATTTCGGAAGCAAAAGCCCAGTCCCAGGGCTGAAGACGATCCTCTTTCCCGATAAAGCCTTCCGAGACAAAGAAGCGTCTCACCTCTTCCAGCTCTGCTTCCGCTTTCGGTTTATATGCCGCTTTGAGGCTGTCGAGCATTTTATAGACCCCTTTCGGAGAGTGTGCCATCTTCTTTCTCAGAGAGAGATGAGCGTAGGTCGGCTCTCCGAGTATCTGTGCCATTCTGAGTCGCAGTCGGGCTATCTCTCTCAGGAGATCCCCGTTGTAAGTCTCCGACTTTTCGGGATGATTGCCCAGCGTCTGCCTTTCCATATAAAATTTACGGCGCAGCTCCCTATCCTCGGCGTAGCTCATCACGGCAAGGAAAGAGGGTGCGGAAAGGTCGAAAACCCAGCCGTTCAGCCCTTTGCTCTTGGCTTTCTCGTGAGCTATGGCAAGTGCCGTGGCAGGGATACCCTTAAGATCCGCTTCGTTCTCCGTACGAAAAATGAAAGCGTTCTGCTCTACCAGCACATGGTTGGCAAATGCAAGTGTATGGCTGCTAAGGGCAGACTTGATCTCTTCCAGCTCTCTCTTCTTCTCCTTTTCGAGGTATGCACCGCTGTCTCTGTACCCCTCGTAGGTGCGTTGAAGCAGTCTGCGGTCTGCTTCGTCTTCGGGGTGAGGTTGTTTCTCATACACTGTTTTGATGAGCCGCGCCAGATCGTCGTCATACTTCATGGCATTGCTCCATTCGGTCAAGAGGGGCACAAGACGCTCTGCCTCTGTCTGACGCTCATCGGTACTGTCCGTATGCAGGAGGTTAAAGAAAAGATTGCTTGCCTGTTCGAGTGCTTGTCCGCTCCGTTCAAGGGCAAGAATCACGTTTTCAAACGTAGCATCCTTTTCCGCTACGCTCTTTATCTCCGCCACTTCTCTCTTATGTGCTTCTATCCCTTCCGTGATCTTCCGGCTGAGAGATGCCGTGGAAAGATCGGAAAAGTCGGGATAAATTATCGTTGATTCAGATTTCATATTTTCCATTATTATCCGGACAAAGTTACTATTTTTGGACGATGCTCTATCTAAAATACCTGATAACGGTGGTGATACCCATTTCCCTGGTCGCCACACTCCTCTACCGCCTGTACCTCTACGGTAAAAGGCGAAGAGCCTCCGCATCTTTCAAAAAGGGCAGTAGGCTCTATCCCGAACCGGGAACACCTTCTTCCGCTCTCTCTGCCCGAACGCTTCTCCGCTCTCTGCCCCAAAGCGACAACCCCGATAAGGCAGGAAAATACCTTATCATAGATGTGCAGACAACCGGACTATTCGATAAACAGCACCCCGATACGGATCCGCCCCTGCCTTTGGAAGCTACCCTGCTGTTGGCCGATGGCGAGCTTTCTCCCATCTGTTCGCACACCTCTCTGATCTACCAGGAGACCATTGGCTCTCCCGAAGCCGTAAGCGTACACCGGCTTTCTGCGGAACGTGTCCGGCGATACGGCTTGCCCATAGACGCTCTTGCCCCTGTCCTGCTCCGGTATATGGAGCGGGCGGATATTCTTGTCGGGCACAATCTGCCGTTCGATCTGGCTGTACTCCGCCACGCACTGCCTCGGCACGAAGCTCTGCACACTCTCATGGAGCAGAAAGAGCAGCTCTGCACCATGGCTCTTGCCTTGGAGAAGCTGCCGGAAGAGGTTTCGCAAGGGCGTTTCTTCTCTCTAAAGCAACTCTCCCGACTCTTTGGCGCAGAGTGGCACGACAAAGCAAATAGTGCGGTGTCCTATGCCAATGCTCTCTACACACTCTTTGTCTTGAAAAAGTTGAGCTGAACGCCCACCCTTCCAGGCTGAGATTTTTATATATTCCATCCCTCTCCGTCTGTGCCCAAATTGTGCTCTCTATTTTGATCGGAGAGGTTGTTTTCAGAGCACGACCAAATTGTTAAATCCACCCCTTTTTATTAACACAATTTCCGATACAGGTTCACTCAAAACACTAAACGAGCATATTGTTTCGGCTTAACGTGTTTAATTTTTCAATGAACACGTTTACCAATTTCATTTAATACGTTTACCGGATTCGATTAACGTGTTTAGAATTTTTACTTATAACGCTGACAATTAAGACTTTGAGGTTTTTCACCCTATTTTTGCCACTTTTTGACCGGAAAACGAGTTAGGATTTATTCACAGACAAGGGCGTTAAAATTCACAGCTATTAACGCAAAAATAGCCCATCAAACGGACTGAAGAAAAAATTTTTCCAAATTCGGGCTGATTTTATAATCCCCTACCGGACAATAAGATAAGAGAAAACAAGAAGCGCAATAAAGAAATATGTGTCCAAAAGAGCGAAAAATCGGAGCAAAAAACCGGTTTTCATTTTTGTATAAAAATTTCACTCTGAACGGCATTCTTGTTCAAGCAAGGTACTGTCTCGGCACACATCGCCGGCTACCATTTTTCCGTCTCCGGGTAATGGCTAAAAGAGCTTTTCCGGGACATTCGGAAAAGGGAGGAAAGAAACATCCGGAGCGTGGAACAACTCCTCAAAATCGGGAATCCGGAAACAAAAAAAGCGTTCGGATCTCTGCTCCGAACGCTTCTGTATCATCTTTCTGTAAAAGGAGTATCCTTTTTCTTAGCAACAGCCACAACCTCCGCTGCTGCAGCCACCACTGCCACAGTCTCCGCCGCTACAGCATCCGCCGTTTTGAGGGAAGAACATCTCGATCTCTTCCGTAGTGGCTTCGTGTACTTCTGTTATCTCTCCGATGAAGTGCAGGTCATTTCCGGCAAGAGGGTGGTTAAGATCCACTCTTACGTGTTCATCGGCAACTTCGACCACCGTACCTATCAACTGATGACCTTCAGCATCCATCAAAGGCACTTGCGCTCCTTCAAAAACCATCTCGCTATCGAACTCACCTTCTACCATGAATATCTCTTTAGGAAGATTGGTGATGTATTCGTTGGAATGCTCTCCGTAAGCATCTTTTGAAGAGAGTACGAAGTCGAACTTCTCTCCCGGCTCCAAACCAAGAAGGTGTTGCTCGAAAGCGGGCAACATCATGCCCAGTCCGTGAATGTACTGAAAAGGTACTTCGCTTGTAGTCTCTTCTACCAGCTCTTCCCCTTCTACGCCTTTGGTCTGAGCATAAAGCTTATATTGTGCTTCAACAAATAGATTTTTGTCTACTTTCATTTGGTGTTACTTTGATATTGAATTTGTTGTATTGGAAATATTTCCGGTGTCAAAGATACGCAGTTTTTTGCAATTATACCGAACATATACCGCTCTTCCTTTTTCTTTTTGTACTTTTGTATGAGGACTTTTAGAGGAGAAAGCTTATGCTGTATGCCGTAGGATAAAGGTCTCACCATGTTTACAACGCGAAGATTCTGAGATAAAGAAAATGAAATCCCTTACAAAGTTCGTCATCAATATCGGTCTGATGATTCTGCTTGCCATAGCAGGCATCTGGGTCATCATGGCTCTGCTGAAAGTGTACACCAATCACAACGACGCGGTAGTGGTTCCCGACATCAAAGGTATGACGATAGAGGAAGCACAGACCCTTTTGGCATCGCAAGACTTGATATTGAACGTAACAGACTCAGTGTATAGCTCCACCCATCCGAGAGGGGTTATCTTGGAGTTTACACCCGGTGGAGGTGCCAAGATTAAAAGGCATCGCTCCGTCTATGCTACCATAAATACATTCCAGATAGCACAGAAACGCATCCCGAAGATCAGTGAAGTCTCCATGAGACAAGCCGAAGCTCTGCTCCGCAGTAGCGGTTTTACCAACATCTCCATCGCTTATGTGAGTGGGCCGTATAACGATCTTGCCCTGCGTGTAACAGATGCTTCGGGACGAGAACTCAAGGAAGGAACGCTGGTTGCATACAACAGCAAGCTCATCTTGGAGGTCTCTTCCAATAACATCAATTCGCTCTACAATGAGGATGCCATGCTTGCTCCGGAAGATTCTTTGGGGACAGGCGAAGATGAAGCACAAATAGACGAAGACTTTCTCTGATGCAGGACTTGGATTTAGACAACTTGCCTCTGTCGGATGAAGAAGATGAGGTCATAGAGCTATACGAACACTTCAGCGTCAAAGTGGATAAAGGGCAAGCCCCTTTGCGTATAGACAAATACCTCGTCCACCGTATGCCGAACGTCTCACGGCATCGCATACAGCAGGCAGCCGATGCAGGCGCTATCTTTGTATTCGATCGTCCGGTCAAGAGCAACTATAAAGTAAAACCTCTGGACGAGGTGAGCCTTCGTCTCGAAAGGCCTCCTTATGAGTTTGAAATCATTCCGGAAAACATCCCACTGGAGATCGTGTATGAAGACTCCGAGCTGCTGGTGGTGAATAAACCTGCCGGGCTGGTGGTGCATCCGGGTCATGGCAACTATACAGGCACGCTCCTGAATGCGCTTGCCTACTATTTGAAGGATGATCCGAACTATGATCCCAACGATCCGAGAGTGGGTCTGGTGCATCGGATAGACAAGGATACGAGCGGACTGCTCGTGGTGGCAAAAACGGCTGAAGCCAAAACGCATCTCAGCAGACAGTTTTTCGACAAGACCACAACAAGGTCTTACCGCGCGTTGGTATGGGGACGCCCCGAACCCAAAGAGGGTACAATAAAAGGAAACATAGCGAGAGACACGAAAGACCGAATGCAGATGGCGGTCTATCCGTACGAGGGTGAGATAGGAAAGAGTGCCGTTACACACTACAAAACATTGGAGACGCTGGGCTACGTAACATGGATAGAGTGCAGGCTCGAAACGGGACGAACCCACCAGATACGTGCACACATGAAGCACTTGGGGCATCCGCTGTTTGCAGATGAGCGGTACGGTGGTGAGAAGATACTCAGAGGACAGTCCACGGCAAACTATAAAAAGTTTGTGAGCAACTGCATGGCGATATGTCCCCGACAGGTATTACATGCCGCAACTCTCGGATTTGTACATCCCGTTACAGGCGAACAGATGGAGTTTTCTGCCCCTCTACCCGATGACATCTCCATGTTGCTGGAGAAGTGGAGACGGTATGCCAACGAGGGCATAGAGTAGTAAATAGCACGAGTAAACGAATATGAAGCAAGGAGCTGAAATGAATAAAATCAACATAGCCGTTATAGCCGGAGGAGATTCCGGTGAATACGGTGTCTCTCTAAAGAGTCAGGCGGGTATCTTATCCTTTTTGGACGAGGAGATGTTCTCTGCCACTCCGGTCATCATCACCTCTAAAAAGTGGGTGGCAACGGATGAAAACGGCAAGGAGTACCCGATAGATAAAAACGACTTTTCCTACTATCCTAATGGAGAAAAGGCTCGGTTCGACTTTGCCTATATTACCATCCACGGCACTCCGGGTGAAAACGGACTTCTTCCGGGCTATTTCGAGATGCTTGGGATCCCTCATTCCACTTGCCCTGCTTTCGTTTCCGCTCTGACCTTTAACAAGTTCTTCTGCAACAGAAGCCTTTCCGCTCTCGGTTACAATGTTTCCAAAGCGATTCTTCTTCGTGAAGGAGACACTTACGATAAGCAGAAAATCGTCGAAGAACTTGGGCTTCCGCTATTTGTAAAGCCGAATGCCGGAGGCTCCAGCGTGGCTACAACCAAAGTAAAAAAGGCAGAAGAGCTTGAAAAAGCCGTAATGGATGCCACCGCAGAAGGAAGAGACGTGATCCTCGAACAGCTCCTGACCGGCACGGAAGTAACGTGTGGCTGCTACAAGGATAGCGATGGCATACATGTGCTTCCGGTAACCGAAGTGGTGAGTAAAAACGAGTTTTTCGACTTTGATGCGAAGTACAACGGACAGGTTGAAGAGATCACTCCGGCACGTATCCCGGCAGAACAGTTTGCTCTAATCCAAGACCTGACCGTTCGCATCTACTCTACTCTCAATGCAAAAGGCATCATACGGATAGATTACTTCATCTCTCCCGAAGGCACACCCTATCTGGTGGAAGTCAATACCACACCCGGCATGACCCCCACAAGCTTTATTCCGCAACAGGTAGAAGCTGCAGGACTGTCCATGAAAGAGGTCTTGAAAGAGATCATCCTGTACAACCTGAACGCCTGAGTATATGCCCCGATAGAGCAGACACTATCGCACTGATCAACCAACACAAAATCGAAACTGAAAGTATGGAAACAACCAACATATCCAACGATCTTTACAAAGACATAAGACCGCTAAACGAAACAGAGATACCGGAAGCATTTGCACAGCTATTGCAGGATGAGACGCTTCGTGCCCTTATTCCTCTGATGCTGCCGGGGCATACGGCAAAAGATTTGGAGGCGTTGCAACCGCGGATCCGAACCATTTACGACTTCAAGAAACACATCTCTCTTCCGGTCGTGATGCAGATCGCCAAGAAAAGTTGCTTCTCTCTCTCGGCTTCCGGCATGAGTAAAATAGAGGGAGATAAGGCTTACACCTTTATCACAAACCATAGAGACATTGTCTTGGATGCCTCTTTCCTCAGCGTCTTACTCTTTCAGAACGGCAAGCTGTTCCCTCAAATCGCGATAGGCGATAACCTTCTCATCAAGGAGTGGATAA
This sequence comes from Porphyromonas sp. COT-108 OH1349, assembly GCF_000768755.1. Lineage (NCBI taxonomy): Bacteria > Pseudomonadati > Bacteroidota > Bacteroidia > Bacteroidales > Porphyromonadaceae > Porphyromonas > Porphyromonas sp. COT-108 OH1349. The sequence goes on from NZ_JRAH01000019.1 coordinate 17,227, forward strand.
GGCAGCTTGTAAGGATCAACAACTCTTTTATCGTCAAACGAGCGGTATCCGTCAGAGAGATGCTCGCCGAAAGCAAAAAGCTCTCTTCCTATATCCGTCACACGATTACCGAGACCGGCGAACCGGTATGGATAGCTCAAAGAGAAGGTAGAGCCAAAGACTCCAACGACCGGACGCAGACAGCCATGCTGAAAATGCTGACGATGAGTTCGGACAAAGATACCGACACCGCCCTCCGAGAGTTGAAAATCGTTCCCGTATCGCTCTCTTACGAGTACGACCCGTGCGACTACCTCAAAGCGCAAGAGATGTTACAGAAAAAGATCAATCCGGATCACAAAAAGAGCCAAATGGATGATCTCAAAAACATGCAGCAGGGTATCGTTGGCAAGAAAGGGCGTGTACATCTTTCCGTATGCGATCCGATGGGCGACTTTAGTACCGGACTTTCCACGAAAGAAGCACTTCAAGCCTGGGCGGAAGAGATAGATAAGCGGATACACAAAAGATATAGACTCTATGAAATAAACTACATCGCCTATGATCTTCTCAACGGAACAAAGAAGTATCAAGGCAGTATGTATGGAGAAAAGGAGCTGGAAGAGATAGAGCGTTACTTCGCCGAACAGATTGCGAAGATAGAAATATCGGGAGGAGAAAAGGATGAAGCATTTCTCAGAGAACGCATTCTGGAGATGTACGCCAACCCTCTCATCAACAATCTCAATGCGTAAAGAACAGACACAGAACATGAAAACACTATTGATCGTAGATCCACAGATAGACTTCATATCGGGATCATTGGCTGTCCCCAAAGCAGAAGCGGCAATGCTGAAGCTGACGGAACGGATAGAGAAAGAGGCTCTTGCTCCCACCCAAGCGTGGGAACAGATCGTAATTACCGTGGATGCTCACCCGATAGACCACTGCAGCTTCGTGGCTCAAGGCGGAGAGTGGCCGCCGCACTGCATCAAGCAGAGCGTGGGAGCTGCTATATACGAACCGCTGATGCAGGCTCTCATCAAGCTAAAGGGCAATTCTGCTGCTCCTCGCATCACTATTGTGGAGAAAGGGAAGCTGCAAGAGAAAGATGAGTATAGCGCATTCGGAGAGAGCCTGCCCGAATATCTCCAATCCTCTTCCTCTGTCGAAGTGTGCGGCATAGCGGGTGAATATTGTGTCTTCACCACGCTGAGCGACCTCATCAAGCATGGTATGCCTCCCCGGAATATCGTCATACTGAAAGAGTGCATCGGCTCTTTCGACGACGGAGAAACCATAGAAAAATTTGCACAGACACATCAATGTAACATAGCATAACAGATATAAAGAACAACGAAAATGAATTGGTTTGAATGTAAAGTAACCTACGAGAAAGAAGAAAATCAGGACGGAAAGATGAAGAAAGTGTCCGAAATCTACCTTTTGGATGCTCTTTCCTTTACCGAAGCAGAGAATAGACTTGCCGAAGAACTCGGTCCGCGTGGTCCGTTCATCGTGGACAGCGTGAAGAAGGTAAAGTATGCCGAGATATTCACGGACGAGAACGGCGACAAGTTTTACAAGATGAAGGTCGGCTTCATCTCTTTGGACGAAAAAGCGGGAGTAGAAAAAAAGAAGTACGTCAATATGCTTTCGCAGGCAGCAGACGTAGAAGGTGCCATAGCTCTACTGCACAAAGGAATGAGCGGAAGCATGATGGACTACGAGCTTGCCGCCGTCAGTGAAACCATGATAATGGACATCCTTAGAGGTAACGCATGAGCATCCGAGAAAATATAGAAGCTATCCGGCAGACACTTCCGCAAGATCGGAGTGTCACGCTGGTGGCTGTCTCAAAATATTATCCGGTCGAGGCTCTCATGACAGCCTATGAGAGTGCCGGTCAGAGAGTGTTCGGAGAGAATCGTGTACAGGAGTTGAGAGCCAAGTACGAAGTAGCACCGAAAGACATCGAATGGCATCTGATAGGTCAGTTGCAGCGTAACAAAGTGAAGTATATTGCGCCTTTCATCCACACGATCCACAGTGTGGACTCCGAGTCGCTATTGGAAGAGATAGACAAGAGAGCCGGACAGGCAGAGGGTCGCACAGCTCCCCCCCGTGTCTTGTTGCAGATCCATATCGCACAGGAAGAGACCAAATCCGGGCTCACACCGGAAGAGTTTCTTGATCTTATCGCCTCCAAGCCGTGGCTGAAATACAAGAATGTCGAGTTTGCTGGCATGATGACCATGGCAACCAATACGGACGACGAAGCACAAATACGCTTGGAGTTCAAACAGGTATCCGATCTCATGAAAGAGGTACAGGCAAAAGCCGACGAACTTGAGCTGCCTGCCACATTCAAAGAGCTTTCCATGGGAATGAGCCACGACTATAAGATCGCCCTCGAATACGGCGCAACCATCGTAAGAGTAGGTTCCAAAATCTTTTCGGAGTGAATAAGATCGTCATCCTCTACATCGGCAAGACGGACGACAAAGGTTTGGAGTCTGCCACACAAGAATACTACAAAAGATCCGGAAGGTATATCTCTGTGGAAGAGATAGCCATTCCGGATATAAAAAACAGGAAATCGCTCGACCCCGAAGAGCAGAAAAAGAGAGAGGGCGAACTGATTTTGAGCAAACTCGAAACATCGGACAGAATAATCCTTTTGGATGAAAGAGGCAAGGAGCGAACATCGTCCGAAATGGCGGTTTGGCTCGATGGACAGATACAATCATCCTATAAAAAAATGGTCTTGATCATTGGCGGACCTTACGGATTTTCGGATGAAGTTTATGCCGTGGCACACGAAAAAATCTCTCTTAGCAAGCTCACATTTTCCCACCAAATGATACGCCTCTTCCTTGCAGAGCAGGTGTATCGCTGGATCTCCATCATCAAAGGTCTCCCCTATCACCACGATTGAGAGACGGATCACATCCGACCCTCACTCCTGGCACACTCCTCCGGCTCTCTCTACCTGTCAGCCGTCAATCTTGAAAATAAGACCTTTGAAAAAGAGAGCTTCTTGGCAAAAGATCTCAAAATAGCACCTTCTCCCCCTTTCCTCCTCTGTCCGACTGTCGCTTTACCTAAAACGACAAAACTCATCTTCCATGCTTCTCCTCCTGTCTATCATCGAAAAGAGAAGTGAAAGCAGAACAAAAAGAAACTTAATCCGTTCCCAAACAGAAACGATAGTATTAAAAACTTGCTCTAAACGTATTCTGTTCTGTAAATCAAGGCTCGATTTACAGAAATCAAAACTTAACTCTCACAAATCAAAGCTTAACTCCTACAAACCAAGCCTTGTCTGTTACAAATCAAACCTTGCTTTCTATTTTTTTACTCGTTCAGAAGAGAAAATAAACAGGAAGAGCGATCTTTTTATCAACTAATATTTCCATTATATCACTCATCCAATCAGTACAAGAATAAAAAAGAGATCATTACCAACTCCATTAAAGGATTTGGGAGATATCAATGCGGATAAGAGCTCCAAATATCAAATAAGTCTTTCAGGTTAAATAATTATCTTTGTCCAGAGAATAGGATGTGTACACTCTCCAAAAGAACACAACCAATGGACCGTCTGACAAAAGAACAGCGACACAGAAACATGTCGGCTAACAAAGGGAAGGACACCAAAATCGAGGTGTTATTCGGACGACTCTTATGGAATGCAGGCATAAGATATCGGAAGAACGACAGAAGAGTATTTGGCAAGCCGGATTTTGTTATTCAGAAGTCTAAAATAGCGATATTTTGCGATGGGGAATTTTGGCACGGCAGGAATTGGGAAAAGCGAAAGAATGATCACAAAAGCAACACCGAATTCTGGCATTCCAAAATCGAGCGAAACATCGCAAGAGATAAGGAGGTCAACGAACACTTAAAAGCAGAAGGATGGCAGGTCTTTCGGTTCTGGGAAACAGAAATAATCAAAGAACCGGATAAGTGTCTAAGCAAAATTTTGAATCACATGAACACAAGAACTTTATCCAATGAGAAAATCTCCATTACAAAGATATGTGGAGGCAATTCTGTTTCTCTTCAAATATATGGTCCCCACTCTTTGAATAAAGATGGAAGTATCATCCCTTTTGAAGAACAGATGGCAATAATTTCCCATTACCTGCACAATAAAGGGCTTAAGCATGCCAAGACTTATAAGACAAAAGCTGAAGGACTCATCAAAGACATCTACAATATCCACCGGAAGAGAACCGATATATCTCATGTGGCAGAAGAAGGAGTCGAATATTCATTCTTTTCGGACTTGTTTTCTGTTCCTTTTCTACCTATAGTCAATCCCAAATTCACATTCATAGACTTATTTGCCGGCATAGGAGGATTTAGAATGGCTATGCAAAATTTGGGAGGGAAGTGTGTATTCTCATCCGAGTGGGATCCACAGGCAAAAAAAACATATCTCCTGAACTATGGAGAAGTCCCTTTCGGAGATATTACCTTGGAAACCACAAAAGATTTCATCCCTGACAATTTTGATATTTTATGTGCAGGTTTTCCTTGTCAAGCATTTTCTTTGGCAGGGAAACGGTTGGGATTTGAAGAAACTCGGGGTACTCTTTTTTTTGATATCGCAGAAATATTGCGCCGTAAGCGACCCAAAGCATTCTTTCTGGAAAATGTAAAAGGACTGCTGATTCATGATAAGGGAAAGACAATAAAAACCATACTGAAAGTACTAAGAGAAGATTTGGATTATTATGTCCCGGAACCTCAAATTGTAAATGCAATGAATTTTGGAGTCCCACAACATCGCGAGAGAGTATATATCGTGGGATTCCGAAAAGATCAAAACGTAGATGAGTTCAACTATCCCAAACCAAAGAGTAAGAAAAAAACATTTGCCGATATAAAGGAAGAGAACACCGTTTCGGTCAAGTATTACTTATCCACCCAATATATAAAAACTCTTATGGCACACAAGGAACGTCATGCTGCCAAAGGAAACGGATTCGGTTATGAGATAATTCCTGATGATGGAATAGCCAATGCAATTGTTGTTGGAGGAATGGGACGGGAGCGTAATCTTGTCATAGATAACCGACTTAAAGACTTCACTCCGGTAACCAATATCAAAGGAGAAGTCAATAGAGACGGTCTCCGCCGAATGACTCCTCGTGAGTGGGCTCGACTGCAGGGATTTCCCGACGAATTTATAATCGGGGTTGCAGATGCTTCCGCATACAAACAATTTGGTAACTCTGTGGCAGTACCTGCCATTCAAGCAACAGCAGAGGAAATAATTAAAAGAATCAATCTTTCCAAATCCAAGCAATATGGCACTGAAGGGAAATAAAGGAGAATGGAGCGAATTGTACGCTTTCTTCAAGTTATTGGCAGACGGGTGTCTCTATTGTGGAGATGGAGAACTTAATCGCTATGATGATAAATTTTATCCCATCTTGAAAATCTTTCGGGATGATAACAAAAACCGAAATACATACGAAGTCAAGAAAGAAAAAATCTTAATATCAGGACAAAATATTTATATAGAAGTTTCTCAAGAAGAATTTAAAGCCGAAGCCGGTAAACTATTAAAACTTATAAAGAACCTTAACAAAGAATCCGACTTCTCCGATACTGAAAAATTCATGAATAGGATGGACATCCACTCCATCAAAGCCAAATCTTCGGATAAAGCCGATATCAGAATCGTCATCCATAATTTAGTGACCGGCTCAAAGCCGGAATTAGGTTATAGTATCAAATCGAAACTTGGAGGGGACCCCACCCTAATCAATGCAAATAAGAATGGAACAAATTTTATTTTTAAGGTTACGGGAATCAAATTTTCAGGACAACAAATAGAAAAGTGCAACTCTTACAAATACTTCAAACAAAAATTTAAATATTTAGAGTCTATCGGAGCCTCGATTGAGTACTACAAGGTTGCCGGTGATATTCTGCACAATAATCTTCTTTTACTTGATTTAGGTCTTGAAAAGATTATCGCAGAGGCTCTCTATTTATATTATTCCGGAAAAGGATCGAACATAAAGGAAATTACAGATTGTATTTCTAAAAAAGATCCTCTCGGAATAATGAATGATGTACGACAGCCGATGTATGCTTACAAAGTAAAACAATTTTTACTTGCCTTTGCTTTAGGGATGACCAGTACAACACCTTGGTATGGAAAATTTCACGCAAATGGAGGGTATATCATAGTAAAACAAGATGGAGATGTTGTCTGCTATCACTTTTTTGACCGAAATGATCTTGAAGATTACCTCTTCTACAATACCTATTTTGATACTCCCAGTAAGAATCGCCATGAATTTGGAAAGATTTATTGCGAGAACGGAGAGTACTTCATAAAGCTAAACCTCCAAATCAGATTTAGATAGTTGTATAATAAACATGTACAGCACCCGGTAACACACATTACTTGACAATCTTCCTACCATAACTTTCTCAACAAAGAGAGTAAAAAGCTGAGAGCTGCTTCAGTTAGAGCTTGGATGCGCTCCTGCCTGCTCTCTTGAGGTGGTAAGGTTACTTTCAGCGTGTGTATCTCTCCACACACCACAGCTGCTACCCACATCTCTCCGGGTTGATGCCCACAATATGGAGAATCACCGGCTACTCCGGTAGTAGATAGTGTTATAAGAGATGGCGATGAAGAGCCTTTTTTCCAGAGAGATAGTGCCATAGCCACAGCAACATCCTCTCTTACAAGATCGCTGTGCCACTCTTCGCGCCATTCGCTCAACAGCCATTCTCTTTTGGTTTCAGGCGTATAGGTTACCATGCCACCACCGAACCAGAGAGAAGATCCATCTGTTTCCGTAAGGTGGTGAGAGATATTCCCTCCGGTGCAGCTCTCGGCGACCCGAAGGGTGTAACCATGTTTCAAGAGAAGTTGTGCTATCTCTTGCACCTGTTTTAGTGTATTCATCTAAATGCTTACTCTGGAGTAAGGCTCCAAGTCGAAACCGCTTCGCTCTCCTGCTTTATAAGCAAAAGCTCCTGCCATGGCTACCATTGCGGCGTTGTCCGTAGTGTATGCAAACGGAGGAATATAGATGTTCCAGCCATAGCGTTTACCGTAATCTACAAATGCCGAACGAAGACCGGAGTTGGCAGAAACACCTCCGGCTACTGCCACTTCCTTGACTCCATACTGCTTGGCAGCCTTAACCAGTTTCTGCATCAATATCTCTATGATGGTGTGTTGAAGTGATGCGCAGAGATTTTCTTTATTTTTCTCAATGAAGTCAGGGTCTTTTCCCAGCTCGTCTCTCAGTGTATAGAGGAAAGAGGTTTTGAGTCCGCTGAAGCTGTAATCGAGTCCAGCAATCTGAGGCTTTGCAAAAGCAAATCTTTTCGGATCTCCCTCTTTTGCCAACCTGTCCACAACAGGACCGCCGGGATAACCGAGTCCCATAACCTTTGCACACTTATCGAATGCTTCTCCGGCTGCATCGTCGATAGTCTTACCCACAATATCCATCTTGGAGGGAGACTCTACCAAAATGATCTGAGAGTTGCCCCCGGAGACGAGAAGGCAGAGAAAAGGAAACTCCGGAACAGCTACACGAGTGTCGGGAGTCTGGATATAGTGCGCCAAAACGTGTGCCTGCAAGTGATTGACATCTACCATAGGAATTTTAAGCCCCATTGCCATCCCTTTTGCAAACGAAGTGCCCACATGGAGAGAGCCTAAAAGTCCCGGTCCTCTCGTATAAGCGATGACGTCTATATCTTCTTTCTCTATACCGGCACGCTTGATAGCCTCCGAGACAACCGGTACAATATTCTGCATGTGAGCACGTCCGGCGAGTTCGGGTACTACGCCTCCATACGCCTGATGAACAGCCTGACCGGCTATGACGTTAGAGAGTATCGTATCCCCTCTAAGTACTGCCACAGAAGTGTCGTCGCAGGAAGACTCTATCCCTAAAATGACTTTATCGGTATCTATGAGTGATGTTATATCCATTGTTGTTCTGAGTTGTTATAATTTGAGGATGTCCACAGCGATCTATACAACGCGAGGCACTTCTCGTCCTCCGTGGAAAAATCCGATAACGGCATCGGACAGCTCTTTGAGCATCTCCATACGGGCATCCACGGTCTGTGTTCCAATGTGTGGAGTAAGAGATACATTGGGCAGAGAATAGAGTTCCAATGAGGGAATATCTTTATTTTCAAATACATCCAACCCGGCTGCGGCAATAGTGCCACTGCGTAAAGCCTCCACAAGAGCTGCTTCGTCCACCAATGCTCCTCTGCCTGTATTGATCAGAATAGCAGTAGGCTTCATCATCTTCAATGCTTTAGCATCTATGAGGTGATGCGTCTCTTTGGAATAGGGAGTGTGAAGAGAAACCACATCTGCCTGCTGCAGGATCCCCTCCACGGAGGCATAAGTAAATGCAAGTCCGGCTTCTTCGGCTTCGGTATAGCGTGTACGCTTATTGTAGAGAATCTTCATGCCACACGCTTGTGCCCTGCGAGCAAAGGCTTTTCCAATATTACCCATTCCGATAATGCCAAGCGTTTTGCCATGGATGCCCGTCCCAAGATTGGTCAAACGGGAAATCTTCAAGGCGTGCTGCTCTTTCCGCATCAGCGCATCCCAGCGAGAGATGTTTCGTGTAGCATCCAACAACAAAGAGAGAGCAAGGTCGGCAGTGGGTTCTACTACCGATCGAGGAGTGTTGGTAACGGCAATCCCTTTAGATGCTGCATACTCTATATCTATATTGTTATAGCCTACGGCGTAGTTGGAAATAAGTTTGAGCTTCTTTCCGGCATCTATTATCTCTCTATCTACGGGGATATCAAATACCGAGCAGAGCACATCGCAGTCTGCCACTTGTTCTACAATCTCATCGTGTGTAAAGTCTCTACCTTCGGGAGGGAATACGACTTCAAAGTGTTGTTGAAGCTCATCCCAGCCCTCTCTAAGCATATTAAAAGCGACTAATAGTTTCATCTTTCCGCGCTGTATAATATTGATATACCTATTTTTTCTCTATTCGTCTAAGAACCATAGCCGTACGAGCCGGCAAGTATAAAGACAAAATCCCCTTGCCCTCTATCGTATAGCTTATATCGGGAGCGGTAAAGTGATGTACCGTTTTATCTATCCGATCGTATCCGCCAAAGGCTGTGTCATCGGAAGAGAAAAGGACTTCGTACTCACCGGAAGGGGCTATGATGTTATAGTCTGTATAAGAATTGGACGGACTGAAGTTATAAACAAACATATACTCACCTCTTGTGTAAGCCAATACCTGCTCTTCATTCTGTTCCCAAATAGAGTTTAGAGGAAGAGAAGCAAAGTCTCTGATGCCGGAGATAAAGTGTATCATCTTCTTGTCAAACTCATCCAGAAGTTGATACCTTAGAAATCCGTTCTCTCGAAGAGACCATTGGCGACGAGCATACTTATAGCTCCAATCGTTGCCTTCACGGGGAAAGTCTATCCATTCGGGATGTCCGAACTCATTTCCCATAAAGTTCAGGTAACCTCCATTTATGGTTGTAGCGGTAACCAGACGTATCATCTTGTGCAACGCAATACCACGCTCCACATTCATATTGGAGTCCGCCCTATCCATGTGCCAGTACATATCGGCATCTATAAGGCGGAAGATGATGGTCTTATCTCCTACCAATGCCTGGTCATGGCTTTCAGCATAGCTTATTGTCTTCTCATCTCCTCTCCTATTGGTACATTCCCACCAGATAGAACCCGGTGTCCAATGTTCGTCCGGATACTCTTTGATGATCTTTATCCAGAAATCGGGGATATTAAGAGCCATTCTGTAATCGAAGCCATATCCGCCTTTCTTTACCGGTAAAGCAAGACCGGGCATACCGCTGACATCTTCTGCAATGGTAACAGCTTCGGGATAGACTTCATGCACAAGTTCATTTGCCAAAGCCAGATAGGTAAGAGCATTCTCGTCCTGCATATCGTTGTAATAGTCTCCATAGGTACAGAAAGAAGCTCCGATACCATGGTGCAGATAGAGCATAGAGGTTACGCCATCGAAGCGGAAACCATCGAAGCGAAACTCTTCCAGCCAATACTTGCAGTTGGAGAGTAAGAAATGAAGGACTTCATTCTTACCATAATCGAAAAGTTTCGTGCCCCACTCGGAGTGTTCTCCCTTTCCTCCGGGATAGAAATACTGCTCTTCAGATCCGTCAAAACGAACCAGTCCGTCCACTTCATTGGCTACGGCATGGGAGTGAACAATATCCATTATCACTTTTATGCCCAATCGGTGCGCTTCGTCAATAAGTGCTTTCAACTCATCGGGCGTGCCATACTTGGAAGATGGAGCAAAAAAAGAGGAGACCTGATAACCAAAAGAGGCGTAGTAGGGGTGTTCGTGTATCGCCATCAACTGTATGGCATTATAGCCCGATTCGGCTATCTTCGGAAGAACGTTCTCTCTAAACTCGTTGTACGTCCCGATCTTCTCTTCTTCGGTAGCCATTCCGACATGACACTCATAAATTAAGAGTGGCTGATGATTGGATGTCGGTCTGCCGTACTTAAAGGTAAAAGGAGATTCCGGCTCCCAGACCATCGCAGAAAAGATAGCAGTATCCGGCATTTGGACAACATACTTCGCCCAAGCAGGTATGCGCTCGCCACTACCACCGTTCCACTCTACAAAGAGTTTGAAATGATCTCCATGCTTGAGAGCATCCAAGGGAAGAGAAAGCTCCCATATACCATGATCTAACGGATGAAACTTGAAAGCCTCCTCTATCTTCCAGCCATTGCCATCGCAAAGAAGGTAGAGAGCTGTGGCGTTAGGTGCCCACTCTCTGATAACCCAACCGGTCTTCTCTCTGTGAAGACCGAAATATAAATATCCGTCAGCAAAGCGAGAAAGTGAGCCGGACACGTTAGAGGTCAGCTCTTCTCTCTTACTCTTTATGTTCTGATTTCTTTTGTTTATTATATCAGCATAAGGCTTAAGCCAAGGATCATTCTCTATTATCGGAAGATTCATACGTCTGCTCTAAAATCTTTTGTTGTCTCTATATCTCAATGACAGGTCTGCAAAAGCATCTATTCGTCTATCTCTCAAGAAGGGCCACCAACGACGGACATTTTCTGAACGGCGTAAGTCCACATCAACGACTCTGACCTCTTCTTCTGTATTGGAAAACATTGCCAGAAGTTCTCCTTGCGGTCCGGCAACAAAAGAAGAACCCCAAAATGTTATACCATTTGTACGTCCGGAAGGATCTTCTTCATAGCCTACTCTATTTACTGCTACCACAGGAAGTCCATTGGCAACAGCATGACCTCTCTGCACGGTAATCCATGCCTCTCTTTGTCTATCTTTCTCTTGTGGAATATCGGTGCTTTCCCAGCCTATCGCCGTTGGATAGATGAGCATTTCGGCTCCTGCCAAAGCCATAAGCCGTGCAGCTTCCGGATACCACTGGTCCCAACAAACCAAAACACCCAGCTTACCCACAGAGGTTTCTATGGGATGAAAGCCAAGATCTCCGGGTGTGAAATAAAACTTTTCGTAGTATGCCGGATCGTCCGGAATGTGCATCTTTCTGTATATTCCGGCAATAGAACCATCTTTTTCATGTACTACAGCAGTGTTGTGATAGAGTCCGGTGGCACGTTTTTCAAATAGTGAAGTTACCAGTACAACGCCTGCCTCTTTTGCGATAGCCCCGTAGAATGTGGTCGATTCTCCCGGTATAGGTTCTGCCTGATCGAAGATGTTCACATCCTCTTCCTGGCAGAAGTAAAGACCATTATGCAGTTCTTGCAAGACAACCAACTCGGCTCCTTGCCGGGCGACATCCAATATTTTGCCACGTAAACGCTGTTTGTTCTCTTCTCTATCGGGAGTATTGTGCTGCTGTATGAGTGCTACTTTCATATCTTAGATGTTTTGAACAAAACCTTTAGGAAACTGCATCGTGATACAATGCAATGATCCGTGCTGACGCACAACAGTGAAACAATTTATTGCGACCACCTCCCTGTCCGGGAAAGTTTCTTTTATGACCGCTATCGCTTCCTCATCTTCGGGTACGTCGTATATTGGAAGTAAAACCGCTCCATTGATCAAAAGAAAGTTTGCATACGTAGCCGGCAGTCTCTCTCCTCGTAGAGGGTCATAAACAGGAGAGACAAAAGGCAGCTTTACCAAGCGATAAGGCTCTCCCTTAGTATTTCTCATGGCTTGAAGTTCTTGCTCCATCCGCACCAATGAATCGAAATGAATATCACTTTTATCCTTAGGAGCACCGACATAAGCTATGGTATCCGGACTGCAAAATCTTGCCAATGTATCTATATGTCCATCTGTATCATCTCCGGACATTGCGTCGACAGAAAGAGAGACCACTTGTTCCACTCCAAACTCCTCCTTCAAGACATCAAGGATCTCATGCTTGGAGAGTTTGCTATTCCTGTTGGGCTCGTATTGTACAGAGTTTGTTGTAAGCAGCGTACCGCATCCATCCGTTTCTACCGCCCCCCCTTCGCAGACAAAATCTTTCTTTCTGCGACAAACGACATTCGGGGCAAACACGCCATGTTTCTGCAGTGAGGCTGCGATCTCATTATCCTTATCCCAACCATACTTCAAGCCCCAGCCATTGAAAGCAAAGTCAAGAAGCACAGGCTTACCATCTTCCATCAAAGATAAAGGAGCTGTATCCCTTGCCCATGTATCATTCAAAGGAATATCGGTAATTATCCGCAACGTGTGTGGGAAAGATAACTCCTGAAGATGGAGAAGAGTTTCCGTAGGCTCTATGCAGGCAATGACCAGAGGTTGAAATCTCAAAATCGCTTTGGCAATCTGCTCATAGCAATGCTCTATATCGGAAAGGATGTAGTTCCAATCCATACTCTTATGAGGCCAGCAAAGCAGCACGGCATCCTGAGGTTCAAATTCGGGAATAAATCTTCTACGCTTATTGATATTGTCGGACATATGCAGTCTGTTGTTTAATAAAAAGAACAAAGGATCTCACCCTCGGAATCAAAAACCGGGGAAGATCCTTCGATGCTATAAAAAGATGGCTATTCCGAAGAGTAGCTACATCACTATCTCTATTTTATAATCTATCCTTATTATTGTACAGCAGTATCTCCCGGTGTTGTAGTCTCTGTAGCCGGAGTAGCTGTCTCTTCAGGAGTTGCGCTAAAAGGAGTTGCTTCTGCAGGAGTAGGCATAGGAGCCTTTTCTACCATCTCTTCAATGTCGGATACTTCTCTTGTACTTTGTGTTGTGGGAGCGTATCTTGCTGCAATGATAGAGAAGAATACCAAAAGTCCGGCAAGAGTCCATGTCGCCTTTTCAAGGAAATCTGTTGTCTTGCGCACACCCATGATCTGATTGTTTGAAGCAAAGCCGGCAGCCAAGCCACCACCTTTAGACTCTTGTATGGTTACAATAGCAATCAGCAAAAGAGCCAATACAATTATTAAGATAGATAAGAATGTGTACATTTAAGTTCTATTATTTGTTATTAATCTATTCAGAAACCGAATTTGCTCTGCAAAGTAACTATTTTTTTGCGGATATTTCAAACGCAGAGAAGAAATTATCTTCTTCGCCTGCTCATATTTACCTTGTCTTATATATAGTTTAGCCAGAGTTTCCGTAAGGAGTTCATCTTCTTCGGGCAAAGTGGCATCATCATTCTTGACGATGCTTTCAGTCGCACTCTTTTCCTCTGCCGGATGTTCCACCGGAGCGGATAGATCGTATTCCGGTATCGCGTATAAAGGCAACGATTCTACCGGACTTTCGGCAAGATTACTCTCTGCAACCGTCTCTTGGATAAGGGAAGTTATCACATCCCAAGTCTCATCTTGAGAGGCGGAAATACTCTTACTTTTATCCCCATGGGCTTGAGGCTCTTCGCCATACCATGTCAAGCCATATTCCTGCCCTTTCAAAAGGAAAAAGAGTCGCTCCGGACGGGAGATATGAATGCTTCTCCGGCGAAGCTCGGATGCAAACCGGAGATCTTTACACTTGTAAAGAGCCTTCAGCAGCAACATGTGCAGAGGAGTAGCATACGGATAAGTGGCAGACAGAGAGTACAAGTCCTCTATATGTTCTGCCTGTATCTCCTCCGGATTTCTAAGTAGAGAGTAGAGTTGGTCTAAGGTCATATCAATCGTTCTATCTTACCAGTCTTCCACCGTAGCATTGAAGATCTGATTGATAATATCTTTAGAGATGTCGTCCACCAACGCATCCTGCACATCGTTGAACATGAGTCCGCTGTCGAATGAAGCGTATGCCGTAAACTCTTTTTCAAAGCTCTTTTTCTCCTCTTTGTTATTGACGTAGCGCACCTTCACTCTCATTGTCAGACGTGTCTTTGCTGCGTAAGCATTTTCCTGTATCGCCTCTGCCGTAAGATCGTATCCTACTATTTCGCCTTCAAGCTCCAGGTCTCCCCTGTCCTTGTTCTGTGTAAGACGGGTTCGCTTCTGGAATTGGTCTCTAAGCTCTTCCGAAAACCTTGTTGCCAAAGGAGGATAAACGGTTGGAGCAAGATTTCCAAAATCCTTTATGGAGATACTCTTTATCTTGGTGTAGTCTATACTTGTTCCGCTCAGCTTATACGAGGGGATGCAGCTGCTCACGGCAAAAGAAGCCACCGAGATCAATAGTATAAAGAGAGAGAAAACAATCCTCTTTTCGGCTATCTGTTTCATATCGCATTCTATCCGGTTCTTACTCTATCCGGTGTTCTTTGAGTTTTCTATAAAGTGTTCGTTCCGAAATCTTCAAATCTGCTGCACTCTTCTTTCTGTTTCCTCCGTTTCTGGAGAGCACTTGAAGGATATACTCTCTCTCCATCTCATCCAGCGTGGGAGGAGTTTCCGCTTCCGGTATCTCCTCTACATCCTCCACCTCATGGAGGAAGCTGTTTTGCGGAACAGTCATCGAGGGAGATTTGGTCGGGAGCAAAGCCTGAGAGACATGTGCATAACCGGAGTGTGAAGGCATACCGCTTATTCCACCTGATGCTGCTCCTGCCATGCTGTCCTTTAGCATCCGGGAGAGTTCTGCCACTTCCATCTTCAGGTCTATAAGCATCTTATAGAGGATCTCGCTGTTACCCGTGTGCCCTTGCCCGAATGGAGGTATATCCCAGCCGTTCTGTTCCTCCATCTTGGAGTGTTGCTCCACCACGGCAGGCAGTCTCGTAAGAGCATTGGACGGCAGATAAGAGAGCAGCATATCTCTCGTAATCTGCCTCTCATTAGAGACCACACTGATGCGTTCGACCAGATTGCGCAGCTCGCGAATGTTCCCGGGCCAAGAGTAGAGCATGATGGCTCGTTGCGCTCCTTCGTCCAAGCGGATGGGAGGCATACGATACTTGTCTGCAAAGTCTGAGGCAAATTTCCGGAATAGCAACGGGATATCCTCCCCTCTATCCCTTAAAGGAGGAAGCTCGATAGTAACCGTATCGAGACGATAGTAGAGATCCTGTCTGAACTTTTTCTTCTTTATCGCCTTGTCCAACTCTACATTGGTTGCCGCCACAACGCGGATATCGGTTCGTTTTACTTCGGAAGAACCCACTTTCATAAACTCTCCGGACTCCAACACTCTTAGCAGACGGGCTTGTGTCGGCATCGGTAACTCTCCCACCTCATCCAGAAAGATCGTACCGCCGTTAGCCACTTCAAAGTAGCCGTTACGCTCCGAAACCGCATCCGTAAACGAGCCTTTCTTATGCCCGAAAAGCTCCGAGTCTATCGTCCCTTCGGGTATAGCACCACAGTTTACTGCTATATAAGTCCCGTGCTTACGTGCGCTATTCTGGTGTATGATCTGTGGAAAAACCTCTTTCCCGACACCACTTTCTCCCACGACAAGTACGGAGACATCCGTCTTTGCAATCTGAAGAGCCACCTCTATGGCTCTGTTGAGAGCATCACAGTTGCCTATAATTCCGAATCTTTGCTTGACTTGTTGAAGTTCCTGTTGAGATATCATGACCTATTCTTCCTCATTCGTATGTCCGGCTGTTGCCTCTTGCCGTACTACGCAAAAGAGCAAACCAAGACCTCATACAAAGTTACTATTTTTCTTTCAATCCAAGCAGAACAGGCATCCTCTTCTATCTCTGCTTATTCATAGGGTGATGCAGCAGAATTTCCTCACGGAGAGACTCCCGGCTGATGTGTGTATAGATTTCGGTCGTAGTGATATCGGCATGTCCGAGCATTGCCTGAATGGCTTGCAGATGAGCACCGCCTTCGAGAAGATGAGTAGCGAAAGAGTGGCGAAAAGTATGCGGAGAGATCGGCTTCTGAATATCTGCCGTGGCTGCGATCTTGCGGACAATGACAAACACCATCTGCCTTGTGAGTGCTTGTCTGTTGCGACTGATAAACAGATGATCCCTGTATCCGGCTTTCGGTTCAAGTGCATAGCGATCTTTTTGCAAGTACTCTTCCAAACGTGAGATACCTAAAGGAGAGACAGGCACGAGACGCTCCTTGGAACCTTTACCCAGAATGCGGAGATACCCTTCTTCCAGAAAAAGCTGCGAGAAAGTGAGTGCACACAGCTCCGAGACCCGCAATCCACAGCTGTACAAAAGCTCCATGATGGCAAGGTTTCGCCGTCCGTAAGGATCTTCTTCCGGATCTACCGTAGCAAGCATACGGTCTATCTCCTCCGTTGTGAGCACTTCGGGCAGACGCATACCTATCTTAGGAGCTTCCAAAAGCTCGGTAGGATCTTCCGTGATAAGCTCTTCCAGAAAAAGGAATCTGTAAAAAGCCTTCACTCCGGCCACTATACGAGCTATCGAACGAACGTGAATACCAAGATCGTAAAGAGTGGCAAGAAAGTGTTGTAGATTTTCGTAGGAGAGAGATAAAGGGTTCAGAGAAAGGGATTGTGCGTACTCGTAAAGATGTTTAAGGTCGGAAAGATAGGAGTCGCATGTATTTGGAGAGAGCTGCCTTTCCGCTCTCAAATGGAGGTAAAAATCCTCTACCAGTCCGTTGGTTTCTCTTAGGAATTTTCCTGTTATCCCCTCTTGAGCCATGACACAACCTGTTCAAACAGCTCTTCGGAAATGGTTGCCGGCAGGAAATATGGGATAACCCGATCTTTGCGCAGGCTTTCTCGTACAAACGACGAAGAGATCTCCATCATCGGAGCATCTATAAGTTGGATTCCGTGAGCAAGGTGGTTCAGCTCCGCAGGTACTTCTCCGGAATATCCGGGACGCGGATAGACCCATATCTCAATCTCTGCAAGCAGATCCGATATTCCGTACCAACGTGGAAGCTGTTCCAGATTATCCGTACCGACAAGAAGCACAAACGACCGCTCCGGATGGCTCTGCTTCAATGCCCTGATGGTATGCAGGGTATAGCTCGGTCGTGGCAACGTATCCTCCACGAGTGATAAACCGAATCGGGGATAGCCTGCTATGGCACTCTCAACCCAAGCCTTTCTCAGCTCATCGGGCAACAGATGATTCTGTTCCTTGAGCGGATTGTGCGGCGATACCATAAACCACAGTTCCTTAACCTCATCCATACACTCGCAAACATAGTTTGCCAGCGCAAGATGCCCCATGTGCATCGGGTTGAAAGAGCCGGGAAAAAGTATGGTTTTATCCTTCATGATGCTATGAAACGGGTGAAAATCTCTTCCGCTTCATTGCAAGCGGTGGAGAGGTCATCATTGACAACAACGGCATCGAATCCGCCTGCATGCCCGATCTCCCACTCTGCCTTGGCTACGCGCTCGGCTATCTTGTCCGCTTCATCTGTGGCTCTTGCGGAGAGTCGCTGCTCCAAAGCCTCTATGCTTGGCGGCATAATGAAGATAGTCTTTGCTTCATCGCCGTAGATTTTCTTCACATTGAGTGCGCCCACTACATCTATATCGAGAACGACATTAAGACCGGCAGCCACTTTTCTATCCACTTCGCTGCGCAGCGTACCGTAGTAGCGTCCTTTGTAAACCTCCTCATATTCGAGAAACTCCCCGGCAGATATTTTGGCTTCAAACTCTTCGGGGGTCAGAAAATAGTAGTGCTCGCCCTCTTTCTCCTCGCCTCGTGGAGGACGAGAAGTGGCTGAAACAGAGAAAACAAACGGAATACCTCTCTCCCTCAATGCCGAGATTATGGTGGACTTACCTGCTCCGGACGGAGCGGAAAAGATGATTATTTTGCCTCTTTTTGCCATACTTTTCTGTTTAGAGAACATTCAAAACCTGCTCTTTGATCTGTTCCAACTCATCTTTCATCTTTACAACAATCTGTTGCATCTCTGCTTGATTGGACTTAGATCCCATTGTGTTGATCTCCCGACCGATCTCCTGAGCTATAAAGCCGAGTTTCTTACCTGCGGCAGGCTCTTCCATGGTTTTCAGGAAGTATGCCAGATGGTTCTCCAGTCTCTTTTTCTCCTCCGTAATATCGAGCTTCTCTATATAGTAGATAAGCTCCTGCTCCAGCCTTCCGGCATCATAAGAGACATTCTGCAGCTTTTCGAGCGACTCTGTGAGTCGGGCTCGAATATCGGCTACCCGCTGCTCTTCGTAGAGAGAAACACCATCGTAATGCCGGCGAATATTCTCGATATTTCCACGTAACACTCCCTCCAGCATCTCCCCTTCCTGCGTACGGAAAGCCTGCAACGCCTCTATGGCAAGAGCCAATGCCTCAAAGAGCGTATCACGATAAGATGCGGTCTCCTCCGGAGCCGTCTCGTTATTGACGGAAATAGCGTCCGGCATACGCATGATAGAAGCTGTTACATCCAGAGGATGGGGCATACCGGTCTCCTGACACAGGGCAGAGATCTCCTCCCAGTACTGAAGTATCACTTCTCTGTTCAGTGTGGCAGATCCTTTCTTTTGCTGTCCTTCCATCGAGACAGCCACCTCTACCTTTCCTCTTACTACCTGTGCTGCAACCTCTTTACGCAACTCTATCTCAAACTCTCTCAATAAGTTCGGCATACGAACGGAAAGATCGAGCTGCTTAGAGTTGAGCGTTCTTATTTCTACTGAGATTTTCACACCATCGTTTTGGCTTGTTCCCTTACCAAAACCGGTCATAGACTGTAACATTACTTCCTCCTTCTATAATGGTTTATCTCTTCAAAGTTAAGAAAAAATAGGGAGTTTCGGACACGGCTCTCGTTGGGGAGAGGGGACGATTCTTTTATTTTTATATATTCCATCCCTTCGCCTCCTCCTATTTTTCCGCTCTCTATTTTGATCAGAGGCAGTGTTTTCAGAGCATGACCGAACTGTTAAATTCGGGCTATTTTATTAACACAATTTCCGATACCTGCTAAGCAAAAACAGTAAACGAGCATATTCTTTCGGCTTAACGTGTTTAATTTTTCAATGAACACGTTTACCGATTTCATTAAACACGTTTACCGGATTCGGTTAACGTGTTTNAACGAGCATATTCTTTCGGCTTAACGTGTTTAATTTTTCAATGAACACGTTTACCGATTTCATTAAACACGTTTACCGGATTCGGTTAACGTGTTTAGCCAAAACCATTAAAACCCTAACAATCAAACATCTATGTATTTTTACCCTAAAATGTGCCTAAAAAGGCAGATTTCTTTATTAGGAAACGTTCACAGAAATAGGTGTTAAAATTCACACCTATTAACGCGAAAAACGCCCATGAAATGGACTGAGAAAAAAATTTTTCCAAATTCGCGATTTCCCATAACAATCTAAATACAAGACCATTATAAAACAGAACCTCAACGCTTGCCGGAAAAAACAGAGAAAAGGGAGCCTTTGGAGGCACTTTTTTCAAGTGGCACTTTTATATAAAAATTCGGGCAAAATGAGAGAAAAACACCCTCATTCTGCCCGAATATGAGACTATATTTATAATATCATCCTATATCTTGGGAGGAGTTGGAGCTGCTCTACGATGCTTTCAACCGCCATCGTGAAGAGAACCTGCTCTCTCTGCGATTACCTTTTCCCTACTCACTGCTTGGAATAGGTGTGAGGGAAGATAGCATGATGCACAACCTCCGCTACGGTAGGATGCGGAAACGGAATACGGGTAAGCTGATCCAACGTGAGTCCTAAAGAGACCGCCATGGCAACAGGCGTGATGTACTCGGAAGAGAGATGCCCGAAGATGTGCCCTCCGACGATACGTTCTCTCTTGCCATAAGTGATGATCTTGCAAAAACCTTCGTTCTCCCCAAACTCTATAAGATGACGACCGGCGTACGCAATGGGCACTTTGTGGATGTTGTACCCTTTTCGCCCGATGGTATCCTGCTCCGTCATCCCCACTCCGGAGGCTTCGGCATGAGTGTAAACCACCTGAGGAATATCCTTATAGCTCATGCCGTCTTTGATGTTCAGGATATGATTGATGGCTACTTGGGCTTCTCTACGTGCCGAATGCGCCAAGAGAGAAAGTCCGTTGATGTCTCCACAAGCGTAAAGCCCTTTGAGAGAGGTCTCCAAATGTTTATCCACAAGGATATAGCCTTTCTTGTGCTTCAGACGAAGCTCTTCCAAACCAAGCTCTTCCACATTTGCACTTCTGCCCATGGCTATAAGAGTGGCTTCGGAAGTAACGCTCTTCTGCCTGCCTTGATGCTCGAATGTAATGGTATGACCCTGAAACTTCTTCAGCTTGGTTCCGGTATAGAGCTTCACCCCATGCCGTACAAGCTCCTCCTCGACAGCGGTACGGATATCTTTATCCATCTCTTTGAGAAGATGCTGAGAGCGTTGGATAAGTGTGGTCTTTACGCCCATGTTTACGAAGAACGAAGCCATCTCGACCGCGATAGTGCCTCCGCCCACAATGGAAACAGACTTGGGAAGTTCTTCGAGCATGAGCACATCGCTGCTTGTCCAGTATGGGCAGGTCTCTATACCCTCAAAAGTCGGGACAGAGTTACGGGATCCGGTAGCCAACATCACCTTATGGGCTTGGTAGCGTTCCTTTCTGCCTTTTACTCCGATCACGAACGTTCCATCCTTGAGACGGCTATCTATGTAGGCGTGACCAAAGCACTGCTCCACACCCATCTCTTTGTAAAACTCCTCGATACCTGCTCCGAAATCTTTCACATAAGACTTCTTGCGCCTCTGAAGAGCTTTCATGTTCACGGAAAGTGCGTCTATCTCCAGCGCATGCACCTTTGCACTCTTCAACGAGTGATAAAGATGCGCCGTGTGCAGCAGAATCTTCGAGGGGATACACCCTTCATTCAGACAGGTTCCTCCGTAGTGCTTCTTCTCAAAAAGAAGCACACGAAGACCGTTTCGAGCAGCATACTCCGCAGCATTAGAACCGGCAGGACCGCCTCCAATAATGGCTATATCGTATGTCATGGCTCTCTACTTTCTCTCCTTGATCCAGTTGTAAGCATTGACAAATGCTTCCATCCAAGGCGTTACATCTGCTCCATACCCTTCGCCAATGTAGTCCGCCGCTTGCCAAGGGAAGACACATCTTTCGGGGTGAGGCATCATCGCGAGGTGTCTTCCGCATGGAGACGCCAGCGCAGCGATATTATGATCCGAACCGTTAGGGTTACCGGGATACTCGGCATAGCTGTACTGTGCCACCACGTTGTATTCGCTCACCGGCAGAGGCAGGGCAAAACGTCCCTCTCCATGTGCTACCCAGACGGGGATAGAGCTGCCGGAGAGAGAGCCGAACATAACACTCTTATTCGCCGGAATGTCTACGCTCACGAATGAAGACTCAAAACGTCCGGAGCGATTGTGCTCCATCCGGTGCTTTTCCGTATGAGACGGATAAAGTACACCCAGTTCCGCCATCAGCTGACAGCCGTTACAGATACCCAGACTAAGGGTATTTTCTCTGGCATAGAAGGCATCAAGAGCTTTTTTTGCAAGCGGATTATGAAGAAATCCTGCCGCCCAACCTTTAGCCGAACCGAACACATCCGAGTTGGAGAAGCCTCCGCAGAACACGAGAAAGTCTATATCTTCCAGCGTTTCACATCCTGAGGTGAGATCTGTCATGTGTATATCTTTGACGTCGAAGCCGGCAGTGTAGAGGGCATAAGCCATCTCCCGCTCTCCGTTGGTACCTTTATCTCTCACGATGGCAGCACGTATGCCGGAAGCTTTATTCTCTCTGTCCGGAACGATACCGAGGCTATCGAATGTTCCCTTAAAGTTTGAACCGGACTTATATTTCAATGGTTGGAAGCCCAGATTGCGTGCTCTCGACTCGGCTTCCGCCTTAGAACTTTGAAGTGTTTCCATACTGAACGATGGTGCAAACCATGCAGCTCGCATCTCATCCACAGGAATTGAAGCAGAGAATGCCTTACCGACAGAGATTTCGAGCTTTCTATCTTCTATCAGAGAGCCTATCTTTTCGTATGCCACACCTGCTTCGTCCAGGATCGAAGCCACTTTCGCAAAATCCGAGACCTGTACAACGACACCCGGATTCTCGGCAAACAGTCTGGTTATGGCATCGCATCCTTCGGGCTGAGTGAGATTAACCTTAAGCCCGCCCTTGCTATTGGCAAACAACATCTCCAGTAATGTTGTAACGATACCACCTGCAGAAATATCGTGAATGGCATCTATGAGACCTTTTTTCACGAGCGACTGCACTGCTTCAAAGGCATCTGCAAAATATTCTGCAGATCCCACTTCCGGTGCATCCGTACCAAGAGCGTTCAGCGACTGATAGAAAGCAGAGCCGCCCAATGCCAACGGAGCAAACGAGAAGTCTATATAGAGTATGGAGGAGTCCTTCTTACCATTTTGTATAACCGGAGAGACTATCTTTCTTACATCCGACACCTCTCCTGCGGCAGAGATAATAACCGTTCCCGGAGAGAGTACCTGCTTGCCGTCGGGATACTTTTGGGTCATGGAGAGAGAGTCCTTACCGGTAGGGATATTGATGCCCAAATCTATTGCCAACTCGGCACAAGCCTCCACCGCATTGTATAAGCGTGCATCTTCTCCCGGATGCTTGCAGGGCCACATCCAGTTGGCAGAAAGAGAGATAGAGGAGAGCCCGTCCCTTAGAGGTGCTCCCACGATGTTGGTCAAGGCTTCGGCGATAGCCATTTCAGAGCCTTTTCGAGAGTCGATAAGTGCCACTTGAGGTGCATGACCTATTGATGTTGCCACTCCTGCCTTTCCTTTGAAGTCGATAGCCATGGCTCCGAGATCCGCCAACGGCAACTGTAGCTCGCCCACACACTGTTGCATAGCCACTTTACCCGAAACCGAGCGGTCCACTTTATTTGTAAGGAAGTCTTTACATCCTACCGCTTCCATCGCCAATACTTCCGGCAGATACTCCATGAACTTCTTCTCATCGTAAGAAGCGTTGGCATACTTGCGCTCTACGCTGTTATCCGTCATCACGGTCTTGGGTGCAGAGCCGAACATATGTTCAAGCATCAGGTCGATAGGGCGTTCGCCATTATCCTTTTCAAAGATGAATGCCATGTCATTGGTCGTTTCGCCCACGACATAGAAAGGAGCACGCTCGCGCTCTGCTATCTTCTTCATCTCTGCTATATCCTCCTTGCCGACCAAAAGACCCATACGTTCCTGACTCTCATTACCGATGATCTCTTTCGCCGAAAGTGTAGGATCTCCAACGGGAAGCCTGTCCACGTTGATTTTACCTCCGGTCTGTTCGACCAGTTCGGATAGACAGTTGAGGTGTCCGCCGGCTCCATGGTCGTGGATAGATACTATAGGATTGGAGTCTGCCTCTGCCATTGCACGCACGACATTGGCTACACGCTTTTGCATTTCGGGATTGGAGCGTTGCACTGCATTCAGTTCGATGGCTCCGACATAGTGTCCGGTGTCCACGCTGGATACCGCTCCACCGCCCATACCGACACGATAGTTGTCTCCGCCCATCACCACAACGCTCTCGCCCGGCTTCGGTTCTCCCTTGAGGGCATCGCGTTTATTGGCAAAGCCGATACCTCCGGCGAGCATGATCACTTTGTCATAACCATAAGAGGGTTGCCCTTGCTCTTCATGCTCGAAGGTGAGAACGGATCCGCAGATAAGCGGCTGTCCGAACTTGTTTCCAAAGTCGGAAGCTCCGTCCGATGCTCTGCTCAAAATATGTGAAGGGCTATGATAAAGCCACTTACGCTCTGCTATATTCTTTTCCCAACCGTGACGGCTCTGCGGATGACGGGTATAAGAGGTCATGTAGACCGCTGTTCCTGCAAGCGGAAGACTGGCACGCCCTCCGGCAAGACGGTCTCTAATCTCTCCTCCCGACCCTGTTGCCGCACCATTGAAAGGCTCTACGGTTGTAGGGAAATTGTGTGTCTCTGCCTTGAGAGAAAGTACGGTCTCTATCTCTTTAGTCTTGAAAAGAGAAGCGCGATCCGCTTTTTCGGGAGCAAACTGCATGGCTTTCGGGCCACGGTTGAATGCTACGTTGTCTTTGTAAGCAGAGACAAGATTGTTTGGATTCTGCTTCGAGGTCTCCTTTATCATGGAAAAGAGAGACATCTCTTTCTCTTCGCCATCCACCACGAAACGACCTCCGAATATTTTGTGACGGCAATGCTCGGAATTGACTTGTGAGAATCCGAACAGCTCGGAATCTGATAACGGTCTGCCAAGCTGCTCTACAACGCCTTTAAGATAGACGATCTCCTCTTCGCTCAAAGCCAGCCCCTCCTGTTCGTTATAAGCCTCGATGTCTTCGATGTAGTGTATCGGTTCAGGCTCGCAATCCACACGGAACAGCTCCTCATCCAATCTTTCATAGCAGCTGCTCAAAAGAGGATCAAAGTCTTTTGCGCCCGGAGTGAATCGCTCTATACGATCGACGCCCGAAAGGTTCATGTTCTGAAGCACCTCTATTGCATTCGTGCTCCAAGGGGTGATAAGCTCCGGTCTTGGTCCTATAAAGGGTCCGGCAACCGACTTTTCCTGCAAATACTTGGCACCTCCGAACAGCCATTCGAGGCCTGATATCTGTTCGGCACTGAAAGCGTCTCGGTGTCTGAGCGCATAAACATCCCCCTCAGGATGGCGAAAAAAGGATAGAATCATGTCGTTTATAACGTAAAGATTAAAAGCGGAAGGAGCATTCCCTGCCACATATATTAAGTAAGAGACAAAAATAGCAATTTTTAGCCGATTTGCATGGTGTTGTTCAAAGAGGATTCTATCCCGTAACGGCAGGATGATTTTGATAAGATTATCTTCCGGCTTTTACCCAAAAGTCTCCCTTTTTCACCCTGAAATCTCCCACTCACGAGAGGTACTTTTATATAAAAACGAAGCTCTGAGATTTCTCCCCAAAAGGGTCTGTTTTCTCTCGAAGAAACGGAGAAAAAAGAAGATTGAGAGAGTAACCAGCTCACAATAAGATCATTACAAATCAGCTCGAATTCGGGAAAATTTTTTTCTCAGTCCGTTTCATGGGGCTTTTTCGCGTTAATTGGTGTGAATTTTAACGCCCACTTCTGTGAACGTTTCCTAATAAAGAAATCTGCCTTTTTAGGTGCATTTTAGGGTGAAAATGCATAGATAGCTGATTGTTAGCGATTTAATGATTCTGGCTAAACACTTTAATCGAATCCGGTAAACGTATTAAATGAAATCGGTAAACGTGTTTACTGAAAAATTAAACACGTTAAGCCGAAACAATATGCTCCTTTACCGTTTTTGCTTAACAGGTATCGAAATTTGTGTTAATAAAACGGACTGATTTAACAAATTTGGTACCCCTCTGAAAACGACCCCTCCGATCAAAATAGAGAGCCGAAAAAAAGTGAGCATTTTTCGGGATGGAATATATAAAAATGAGGATTGGAAAGCCTCTCTGTTTTGCTCCCGAAAAAGTAGCGAAAAGGATATAAAAAAGCGGAAGCCCGATCTGAAATATCGGGCTTCCGCTTTATGGATTTCAAGCATCCCTTAGCCGGGGAAGCTGTATCGTTGCTTAAACGATTACAAGTTGCGTCCGTGGCACTGTTTGAACTTCTTACCACTACCGCAAGGACAAGGATCGTTGCGACCGATACGCTCCGGTGCGACATAAGGTTGAACACGTTCACGTCCTGCCGCAGATGCTGCCATTCCGGCTTCTCTTTGGGCATCCTGCGCCTGCTGTACATCATCTTTGTGCTCGGTGTAGCGGGTGCGAGGCTTCGGCATATCTCTATCCGGAGCTTGTCTCAGTGCGGCTGCACCCTCCGGCTGTCCCTCTTCCTGCGGAGGGATAGGCAGCTTACCACGCATGATGATGGCAGTGGCTTTCTTGTTCATATCCTCTACCATGGTCTTGAAAAGCTCGTATGCCTCCACTTTGAAGATGACAAGAGGATCTTTATTCTCGTACGATGCGTTTCTTACGGCACGTTGGAGCTCATCCATTTCACGCAAGTGTTCTTTCCAAGCCTCGTCTATCGTATAGAGCAGAATGGTCTTTTGGAATGCCTTAACGATAGCCTGACATTGTGTGGAATCTGCTTCCGCAAGATCGACAGGCACGTTATACACGCTCTTTCCATCCGATATAGGTACGTGAACAGTGCGTATGGCGTGTCCCTGTTCCTCGAATACACGATGAATAACAGGGTAGGTATCGGACTTTATCTTCTCCGATCTTCTCTTAAGAGCCTCCAATGCGGCATCTGTCAGATAGTCTCCGATCTCGAGCGGAGAGGCTTTCTTGAACTGCTCTTCCGTGATAGGACTTTGGATGGCAAACACTCGAAGCACCTCCACAGTGAAGTCTTCGTAACGTCCGCTACCGGCAAACTGCTCGCCAATAGCGTCGGCACACTGGTTTATGGTGTTCATCACGTCCAGAGTGATACGCTCTCCCAAAAGTGCGTGATGTCTTCGGGTGTAGATCACCTTACGTTGAGAGTTCTTCACATCATCGTATTCCAAAAGGTGTTTACGGATACCGAAGTTGTTCTCTTCGACCTTCTTCTGTGCGTTTTCCACAGCTTTGGAAAGGTAACCACTCTCCAATACATCATCTTCACCGAAGCCGAGCTTGTCCATCATCGGAGCCAAACGCTCGGATGCAAACAGACGCATGAGCTTGTCTTGCAATGAAACGAAGAAGATAGATGAGCCGGGGTCTCCCTGACGACCTGCACGTCCTCTGAGCTGACGGTCTACACGACGACTCTCATGCCTTTCCGTACCGATGATGGCCAGACCTCCGGCAGCTTTTACTTCGGGTGAGAGCTTGATGTCGGTACCACGACCCGCCATGTTGGTAGCGATGGTTACGGTACCTTTCTGCCCTGCAAGTGCAACGATTTCCGCTTCTTTTTGGTGCAGCTTGGCGTTGAGAACATTGTGCTGAATCTTACGAAGCGTGAGCATACGGCTGAGAAGCTCGGAGATTTCTACCGATGTCGTACCCACAAGTACGGGACGACCCTTATCCACAAGCCCTACGATC
Organism: Porphyromonas sp. COT-108 OH1349; assembly: GCF_000768755.1. Taxonomy (NCBI): domain Bacteria; kingdom Pseudomonadati; phylum Bacteroidota; class Bacteroidia; order Bacteroidales; family Porphyromonadaceae; genus Porphyromonas; species Porphyromonas sp. COT-108 OH1349. The sequence goes on from NZ_JRAH01000019.1 coordinate 44,686, forward strand.
TCTTCTATCACAGCGTTATACTTGGCACGATCGGTCTTGTAAACACGGTCGTTCATATCGTTTCGGAGGATGGGTCTATTGGTTGGTATCACCACCACATCCAGCTTGTAGATGTCCCAAAACTCTGCTGCTTCCGTCTCTGCCGTACCGGTCATACCCGCCAGCTTCTTATACATACGGAAGTAGTTTTGAAGAGTGATAGTCGCCATAGTCTGTGATGCAGACTCTACACGCACTCGCTCTTTGGCTTCTATCGCCTGATGAAGACCGTCCGAGTAGCGACGGCCATCCATGATACGCCCTGTCTGCTCGTCCACGATAAGTACTTTGTTCTCCATCACGACGTATTGATCGTCTTTCTCGAACAGGGTGTATGCTTTCATCAACTGGTTCAGGGTGTGCACTCTTTCACCCTGCACGGAGAAGTTGGATAGCAGTTCGTCTTTTCTCTGACTCTTTTCCTCTTCCGTCAAGGCAAGGTTTTCCAGTTCCGACATCTGCGATGCAATATCCGGAAGGACGAAGAACTGCGCATCACCCGTAAGCTTTGCAAGGAAATCCAACCCCTTGTCGGTAAGGTCTATCTGGCTGTTCTTCTCGTCTATAACAAAGTAAAGCGGATCGGTAACGATATACATCTGACGGTTGTTGTCCTGCATGTAAAACTCTTCGGTCTTGATCATGCCCGCCTTCATGCCCTCTTCGCTAAGGAACTTGATGAGAGGTTTGTTTCTCGGAAGTGCCTTAAAGCTGCGATAAAGCAGTAGGAAGCCCTCTTCCTGTTCTTTCTTGTCTTCGCTCTTGATCTTCTGTTTTGCTTCCAACAAAAGCTCTGATGCCAACTTCTTTTGTGCTTCGACAATAGCTTCCACAAAACCTCTGTACTCTTCAAAGAGCTTATCGCCGGAAGACTCTATCGGTCCGGAGATGATGAGAGGAGTACGTGCATCGTCGATGAGAACAGAGTCCACCTCGTCGACAATAGCGTAGTTGTGCATGCGTTGCACCAAGTCGTCAGGCGAAGAAGCCATGTTATCTCTCAAATAGTCGAAACCAAACTCGTTATTGGTACCAAATGTGATGTCGCAGTTATAGGCACGCTTTCTGGCGGCAGAGTTAGGCTCATGCTTGTCGATACAGTCCACCGAAAGTCCGTGGAACATATACAAAGGCCCCATCCACTCCGAGTCACGCTTGGAGAGGTAATCGTTCACGGTAACAACGTGCACCCCGTTGTGGGTAAGCGCATTCAAGAAGACCGGCAAGGTAGCTACAAGTGTCTTTCCTTCCCCCGTAGCCATCTCGGCAATCTTACCTTTATGAAGAACGACACCGCCAAAGAGCTGCACATCGTAGTGAATCATGTCCCAGACAATCTCGTTTCCACCGGCGATCCAGCGGTTCAGATAGATTGCTTTGTCTCCTTCTATGCGAATAAAATCGTGCGATACGGCAAGATCTCTATCAAAATCGGTTGCCGTTACAACAATCTCTTCATTGCGTGTAAAGCGAGTTGCTGTCTCTTTCATGAGGGCAAAAGCTTTGGGAAGAAGCTCATTAAGCTTATCTTCCAGCTTGGACAGGATGGTATCGTTAATCTTATCCACCTTTTCCCATGCCTCTTTCCGAGCATCTATTTCAAGCTCCTCGATCTTTGCTTTAAGAGCTTCTATCTCTGCTCTTTCTGCTGCCACATGTGCTTGCAGATCGTTCATCATCTCCTGCGAAATGGCTCGCAGCTCATCATGGGATAGCTTCTCCATCCCCTTGTGTGCTTCAAGAATCTGCTTTACATAGGGCTCTATCTCTTTTCTGTCCCGTTGTGCTTTGTTGCCGAATATCTTGGACAATATGTTTACCAGTGCCATTGAATATTATGTTTTTGTTATTTTTCTTTTTTGTTCGTGTGTAATAATAGTGGTATCTGCTTGGGAATGTCCGGTTCGGCATTCGGAGGTCTTATGCGGAGCACATAAGCCAAAACAGAAGAGACGGACAGGGTAGAAATGGCATCGCCTATAACCTCCGGTTTCTTAATATCTCTCCATACTAAAATGAGCGGAGAGGCAACGGCTGTAACCCTTTCGTGATCCGACGCATTGCGCTGTCTGCCATTTTCCGTACCGCATGCCCATCCTTGCAAAAGGGAGTATAACAGCTGCGGTCTGTTCTTTGATACGGAGTGGTGATAGAGATAAGATTGACGGGAAGAGAGCTGTCCGTTTTTTATCTGAGTGGATGTAACGACATCTTTAATGCCCGAAAACTCTCTCAAAAAGTCTGCGGCATCTTCTTCCAAATCTTTTACTGAAACATTGTACTGCTTTGCCGCTTGCAGATTAAGATAAACTTCTCCCCTGTCGGATACATCCAAAACCCAATCTGCACGCCCATACTTCGGATTGAGATAGAGGTTAAGAAGTGTCTTGCAGCGGTCTATGAAGAATGTTCCTACGGAATGTCTGAGGCTCTCTCTGTCTCTTGCCACTCCGGTACCCGAAAGCATATAAACCACCTGATCTTTATGGTAACCCAGCTTATACTCGACCGCCCTTAGGATGTCGGCAACCGCCTTATCCAATCGGAAGTATGCGTCCTGTGTGGCAAGGAGAGGATTGTCTTCGTAATCGTGTGCAACGGAAAGTTGGATATTGAGAAGATCGGGAATTTCATCTGCTCCCAATTCACTACTTCGCAGTATAACATTGGTCAGCATTGCAATCTCCTCATTGATCATGGGAGATGCTTTGAACCTCCTAACAGCATCTACATCCGATCCGAAGCCAACAGCGAGCTTGACCTCTCCACTCTTATTCTTCGCCGGAAGATGCCTGTACGTTGTGGGATAAGCGTTGTAGAGCAACTCCCATTTGAGTCCGGAAAGCCTGCTATTCAGGGATGATGTTCCGTTATTGTACCGATCTACGGCATTCTGCACCGTATGAGAGCCCGGTTTATAGTAGGTTGTGGAAGCCCATTTCCCGGAATTGCCATCCAGCCAATAGGAAGCATCTGCTCGCCTCCCGCCCATTACAAGTGCTTCTTCCGGCTGAATGCCGACAGCATAGACAAGACTCTTTCCACTCCAATTCTCTTTCAGTTTATCCCCAAGCGTGGAGACATTCAGAGCCAATGGCGAGAGTTTGTCATTGGTTGCATATCCGATATATTTATCGTCGTAAAAGACAGATCTGCTACGCTCTCTTCCGTTGCCGACAATAGTAGTCGGATAGCGATGTGTTATGTGATGATCCGCCGGAGTATGCCCGGTCTGAAGCATAGCCATAGCACTTAAGACATTGCTTTCAGCAAGGGGAGACTTCAGCTGTTGGTAATAGACCCCTCCTTTGATCAGCTTTGTCAAACCATCCTCACGCATTTCCGGTAGAAGAGTTTCCAAATAATCTGTTCGGAGATCTTCTACTGTAAGCCAGACAACTAAGCGAGGCAGCGAGACTTGTGCCTGTGCCTGACAAAGCGTCAAAAAGGCTATGAGAGGGACTATTGCTTTCTTCATTCCGGGAGTAATCTATGCTTTAGCTTTCTTGTATAGTCTCCGCATATTCTGTGCCAATTCTCTGTGAGAGTAGCACAAAAGCAACAGAAATGCCAATAAATATATGGGAACGGATAGAGATTGTACTCTAAGGAGGAGAGTGATAAGTATGCAGAGAAGGATGAGACCGGCAAGGAGAATAGTCCACCTCCGAACAAGTTGTGAGCCGTTATCCTTTTTCCAAATCATCCAAACGGTTATAAAATGGAACGGATGCAACAGAAGCATATTGTAGTTGGGAAAAGTAAACGGATGATTTGATAACAAAGAGATATACCAAATAACACAACCAGCTATACCGGCAACGATAAGCAAGAGAGTTTCTACACTTTTCACCACCGTAAAAGAGTTTTTACGATAGCTTACCACAAGAATAACAAGATGCAGAAGCAACAGCAAAGAGAAGAGAGCAGTGGGTGTAACGATATCTGTCCACGTCTTCGGGGTGGCATTTTGAAACAATGGATCGGGAGTAAAAAGGACTTCCTCCCGAACGATAAGAGGTTTCTCTCCACGATCCATCCACCTCCCGTTTCTAAGAGTTTCTTCTACCATTACCGGCAAAAAGCGATCTGCTAAAGTATCAGGGTAACTATCCGTACCTGCACCAAGTGCAAGATTGATCCCAAAAATCTGCCAAGGGTTATTTTTAGTACACTCCTCTATCCACTCTCTAAAGGTTCCATTATTTTTTAATGGAACCAGCTCTATCTTTCCCAATACTGACTCGAACAGCATCATGGGTCTATTGGCACAGTTATCAAAAATGAAGTTGTAGAGATACCGGCAATTTTCAGGCAAGATATTCTCTTCCAAAGCTGCCACAATAAGTTCTGCCTCAGCATCTGTAAGGTTCAAGATCTGCTGACCAAAGCCTCTGTTGAAGTAGGTATATTCGTAGAAAAAATCGCCATAACTCCTTTTATCCACCCAATATTCCGGCTTCCCCTGAATGAAGTTGAGCGTAAAATTGGGGTCATTGAAGTCAAAGACACCGTAGTTATACACCGCATCCGTTCCGGCAATATGGTCTATCACTCTTACCGCAGTGTGTCCGTAGAGTGTATAAGGAGCTTCCGGACTTGGAGATACAGTGATCACAGAAATCTCATACCTCGGTATGGCAGGGAGTTCTTCACCCATAGTCTCCTCTGTCTGCGCTTTCACCAAAGAGGGGAAAGAGAGCAAAAGCAGAAAAAATACAGCCAAGAGCCACACTCTCCACCTTGCATCAACGCCCGGATATTGCATTATGATACTCTTCATTACAGCTTTACTAAAAAATTGCTCCACTTCCAAGCTTCCGGTTGCAGAGACTTATTAAAAATAGCCATCCCTTTTGGCAGAAGAGAGTTGGCACGATTACCCAACTGCTTTATCCAGCCCAAAGGAAGACCTTTATAGGTAAGAAGCACCATTCCTTTAGGAGCATCTACGGAGATATTCTCTCTTTTAAGATAGTCCAATGCCTGTTCCTCTCCTATATCTACCATAGGATAAGGATGAGACAAGCGAGAAGACAGTGCCCATGAGTGCTGAGGGATAAGATCCTTACCCTTGAACTCCGCAACAGGTATTCCTGCTTGAACGATCCGACTTTTGCTTCTTGAATGAAGCTGTTGAAGGATTGGGGCGGAAGTCAAAGGCAGGGCAAAAATCTCTCCCGATGCTGCTTCCCAGATCATCTCCAATGGTATGGATGTCGCTTTTTCCACTTCTGCTTTCGGGTGTCGAAAAGTTGCTGCTCTTTTCTTAGCCTTAGAAAATGAGTTGTCTTGCTCTGTTCCTCCACATTTTCTAACCGCAAAGATGCTGAATCCCTCAGAGTCTGTTTCAGACGGTAAAGCCCTATAAATGCCATCACCGGAAGTAAAGATTCCATTCGCCGAATGGGGTTCAAAAGGCTCTAAAACCTCGGCATCATACTCGGATAAAAGGTATGAGAGAATCTGTTCATTCTCTTCCCTGTTGTAGGTGCAAGTACTATAAATCAACACTCCACCCTCTCTGAGCATCTTCCAGGCAGCATCCAAAATCTCTCGTTGCAGTTCCGAGCAGTGAGCTATAAGTTGCAGACTCCATTGAGATACACTCTCCGGCTCTTTCCGAAACATCCCTTCTCCACTGCATGGAGCGTCTACGACAACTGCATCTGCCACTATCCCCGAATCTGCCAAAGCTGGGACACTTCCATGAGTGATGATTACATTCTCATGTCCGAGACGGGTCATGTTTTCTTTCAGAACCTGAACACGGGAAGCATCCCACTCGTTCGAGATAAGTAGCGTATCGGCAGGAAGCGCATCCCTAAGCAGAGTGCTTTTCCCACCCGGAGCGGCACAAAGATCCACCACGACACCGCTAACCGGCTCAATGTGTCCGATATACCGGCTGAGCATCATGCTTCCGGCCTCCTGAACATAGTACGCACCGGAGTGCCACCACGGGTCTGCCGTAAAGACCGGACGAGATTCAAGATAAAAAGCGTTATCGGAACACCACGGCACTCTACGTATATCTCCCATAGAAGATAGAGCCACACCTTTGCTTCTATGCAGTCTCACGGAAACAGGAGAAGGTTTATGGAGAATAGCCTCAATAAGAGCAAGACCTTTATCTTGCCCGAAGCCATCGGTTACAGAACAGACTCTTGAGCAAAATATCTCAGGGAGCTGCTGCTTTTGTTCCATTTCGTTCACTATGCCGTCTCTGCTTCTGTTGTTCTTTTTAGATGCCAAAGTTACACATTTTCAAGGAGAATACAGATACTTTACAATTCATCGCAGTCTCTCTTCTCCTATCCGACTTAAAGTTATGCTTGCTCCTCTTTTGCTCGTGACGGATCAGATCCATCAAAACAGATCGACAAAGCGAGAGGAGTACCACATTGATCAAAAAAAATCAAGCGTATCGGAGTGGTATTCCAATACGCTTGAGAGATATTATAAAAGCTATAAAAGAGACTCTTAAGATTATTCCGAGTAGCTCCAGTGATACTCTTTCAACGGAGTTACGATCCAAGAAGCCAAATCCATTCGGTGCTTTTGTAGAGGAACAATGCATAGACCGGGGAATAGATGTTCTTCACAAGAGCGTTTTGCCTCGTCTATCGTACTATTCTGCATACCCTCTTCAAGATCGCCATACAGTACCCACTCTTCCGAGGAAGCGTCCCATGCCATCCCTGCAGTATCTTCATTGTAGATATAGAATGTCATTGCCGAATCTCCTTCCGGTACAGGGGCAATTCCACTAAAGAAATTTTCTATTCTTGCTTTCTCCTCTCCTGTTTGAAGATTATAGACCAAAAGAGTTCGGATATTGCCTGTTCCCTGACTTACGACAAGAGAATTTCCCATGATGGTCTCAAATATTGTACCCTCCGGAGTCTCAAAACTCTTTCCGTCCTTGTATTTGGATTGTACTATAATATAGAATGTATTATCGGTTTCATGATCCAAAAGACGCACGTCTTCGTTTTCAAGACAGATTGTCTGTCCATCTTCAAGAGGAGGTAGCTCGATCTTCTTTTTGCCTGCTCCGGAACAGCCGGTCAGCAGAACGAGCAAAAGTGATAGTGTAAAAGTCAATTTCTTCATACCATTATCGTTTGAAAGTAAATTATTCAGATTATTCGTCCGACAAGCAGTGCCGTCTACTCTTGGCTGTACTGCATCATATCCGCGGTAAGAAGAGGATAAGTCAGTTCCTGTCTTGCCTTTTTCACCTTTTCAAAAGTCTCTTCCGTGATTTTCGGTTCGGCAAGTAATATACGTACCAAACTCGCTGTCGGACTATCGGGATAGCTGCTGACGAAGCGTTCGTACTCTGCTTTCACTTCGGAGTTCAACCGTTCGTTGTTTTCAAATTCTGTAATAGGGCTGTTATCCAAACCATAAATATAAGCGGCCTGAACAAGAGCATAACTTCTACTCATGGAAACAATCACATCAAAGAGATCTTTATTTTCGGCGGCATAAGCTTCATACTTTGCAAGAAGTTCTCCAAGTTCTTTCCATGGAACCATCACTCCGGCATCGTTGAAAAAGGTTCTCGACTTCAATGAAAGAGACCAAATCTCCCGGTATTCTTCGGGCAGATGTTTCACGATCTCCTCATAGAACTTCTCACCGGCAGAGATCTCATAGTTGCCTTCTCCGGTATAGACAATCTCCAGCCCCATCTCTTTGTAATGCTTCTCCTTTTGCAAGATAGAGTCTTGAGGTGCTATTCCATTCTCTTTCTGATCATACATTGCATTGGAATAGGCTTCAAGAAAAGAAGCTTCACGTTCAGAAACAGAGAACAGCTCTCCTTCGACACACCCTTCCAAGAAGTAAAGACAATGGATTGCATCCGTTGGTATAAGTTTGTCCATATTGGAAAGGAGAGCATTTTTCATCTCCAACACTCTGTCCGTAGGAGGAGTTGTAATATCTTCAGAGTAATACAGCTCTTTCAGTACCGAAACCTTCGTATCGTGAGACACCATTACACTATCTATTCCGCCCTCATTATCGGATCCGTTTCCTGCCTTTTTGCCACAGCTTGAAACCAAAAGGAGGAGCATAAAAATGTATGTTATTCTATGTATCATAAGCATCTTTTACTACTTCAGTCCGTTAAATGTTGCATCAAAAGAGATCTCACGAACACGAGAATAGAGTCCGGGCGAATTGTTTACGATGAAATACTTTCCGCGTTCGCTCGTCTCATCGGGTTTCTTGGTTTTAAGAACATAGAGGACATCCGGACTGCTCTTACCTTTTGTAAGCACATAAAGATAGAGAACAGTGGTTTGATAGTCGTTGGAATAACCGTATCGGCGTCCTTTGTCTACTGTTACTTCTACGGTATAAGGCTCTGTGGGATTGTACCCATTCTCGTGTGTTGCGCCCTTTAGGTAGGCTGCCATCTGATAAGGACGTGAAGAGTTGTCCTTGCTAAAGATTTGGTCCAACTGCCTTACGGCACTACTGTTTTTCCCTGAGTTGGATAGTGTGTTGTTCAAACGTATGCACTCCAATCCTGTTTCCGGGTTTCTCCGGTACATTTCGTATGCCATGATCTGGAGAGCAACGGCACCATGAGGTTCTACTGCGAGCACCTCTCTAACCTTTTGAAACTCCTCCACTGTTCGAGGAAATCTGCTGAAAGTAACAGATGCACGTTGTCCTTCCGTGTAGGTATTATGGTCTATTGTCCCCTCCATCGAGACTTTTATGTCAGATACTACTCGTTCTGTCTGCGCCTTTCGGGCATTACGTTCCGCATTGGAAGAGTTTTCCCCATTGTTGTTATCCTGTACAAAAGGATTTAGAAGCACTAAGGCTATGGATAAAAAAAGAGTTGTCATAAGCATAATATTTTTATTGTTAAAAACTTTTAGTGGTTATAATGGAGCAGTATAAAAGCTCCAAGAAGCTCTATTTTCCTGCTCCTCCTCATCCTCATTGGCTTTTGAGCGGTTCGGATCTACGGCTTTTTTATTCAAAACGTATGGGACAATTTCATCTCCTTCTATGGTCCACATATCAAAGTTTATACCCTCAGCGCCACCATCCTTCAGAAGAAAGACAAGGGTGTTATCACTTTTTTTCAAAAAACATTCTACTACATATTTAGGATAGTAGCATCCTTCATCATCCACACGCCAAGTAGAGACTTCATCGTAAGATCTGTGTTCTTCCAAGACAGCGAAGCCATCGGGGGTCTCTATTGCAATGACGCCGAGTGCTTGTCCCATTTCCACTTCAAACTGCATCGCATAAAAGTAAATTCCTTTCTCCCGAATGGATTGATAGCAGGAGATTCCTTTGATGCGGCGTTCGTACTCTTCTTCAAATACGTTCTTTACCTTTCTTTCGGCAGAAGTCAAATCTTCCCGCACTTCAGCCAATGAAGAAGATCCTTCTCGCTCTTCTGTTTTCACATTAACCAGCTCAAAGTCTCTCATAAAAGCATCATTACAAAGCAGAGCATAGACCCACTCGTACTCATCTACCTTTATGAAGTTTTTTGTAGTCTCGAACAAAGCTCCACTCATATAGTAGAAGTTCTGGGTCGTTTCCCTTCCGTTATCTCCCGGATGCTGCCGTTTCATTTTGACGAAGCGTATCGGATAAGTTTTACCCTCATATATCGAGTGGGTAAAATGCTTAAAGAACGAAGAACCTTTACCGTTATTCTGTGCAATGAACTGCTTTCCGTCATCGCTCCCAACCGCCATGGTTACCATGTATTCATTGGTAGGAGTATGATCTTCCTCCGTATAGACTTGAATAGAATCCTCCTTCACGACCTCTTCTTGAGTCGTTTGCTCGGATTCATGACTCTTATTGGTTTTACCGCAGGATGCTATCAATAAAAATACGATAGCCAAGCCAATGTATCTCTTTAGCATATCTGTTTCCGTTTTACTTCTGTGCTACACTAATATGGTCTCCTTAGAACGAGAAAAAGAAGAAAGCGACCGCAGCCCACTCTTTCTTCACTCCCGATGCACGACCAATGCTGGAGTTGCTACTGTTGCGTACAGTACCATCCGACTCTATCTTGCCTAAATATCTGTTTCCGGAGTCTCTCACTGTTCCGTCAGAGTTGATCCTCCCTATATTGGAGCCACTGCGATCTCTCACTGTACCGTCAGACCCTATCTTGCCGATCTGCTTATTGCTACGATCATAGATATTCCCGTCGGAAGCAATCTTCCCTGCATAGGCTCCGTTTTTACTTCTTATCTCTCCGCTTGAGCTGATACTTCCGATCTGCTCATTGCTGTTTCCGCGAAGGATCTGACCATTAGCACACAGAGGCATAGCCAAACAGAGCAGTATGCCAACAATAAAGATGTAAATTGAATGTCTCATTTTTCATTATGATTTTAGAAGTTAATATTTTATGTCCCGGCTTAAAACCTGCTCGAAGAACCGCCTCCTCCGGAGCTGCCGCCCCCCCAAGAGCCTCCACTGCTTGAGCTTCCGCCTCCGCTCCAACCATCTCTATAAGAGCTTCTAACAGCAGAAATCTGCCTGCGGTAATCCACCACTCCGTCCCGATACCCTCCTCCAAAGAGTTTTTTATCCGAGAGTCTGATGGCGGTTTGCTCTATATGATTGTGTCCGCAAGCGGTACACCTGAACTCGTGTATCTTTATTCCCGAAGAGGCAGCAGAGGGTTCTTTCGGGACGGAATTGCCCACATACTTGGTTGTTCCTGCTTTTCCGCAAGCCTCACAGACAAAAGCTCTTCGGAAGCGGATCTTAATGACCCAAAACCATACCACCATTACAATCAGAGCCGGAATAGAACAACACAAAATAATGCTCCAAACTATTGTGGAGAAGTAAAATGGCGACTCTCTGAGCTTGACCATCGTAAGGTAAGGATCGTGAACAGATTTTTTCATCTCTCGAAGTACCAATTCGATGCTCATACCATAAAGAAGAACCCCTCCGACAAGCAGTAAAATGACAATAAAAGCCCACATCATAACCTCTCCGATCCAGTCATCCCCGGCAGACTCCTCGTACTCTTTTTTCAGGGATGACTCCCCGCCAAAGACCTTATCCACCTCTTCCACACCGGCAATAAGCCCTTCGGCTGTGTTACCCTCTTTCAGTAGAGGGATCATAGCCTCTTGCTGAATGAGATAACAGAGTCCGTCCGGGAGGTCGGCTTCCAATCCGTACCCCACCTCGAAGGTGATACTCCTCTGGCTTTTATCGGTGATATAAACCATCAGCAATCCTCTATCGGTCTCTTTGTTCCCAATCTTCCAGGTATTGAACAGCTTGTTTGCAAAATCTCTTTCGGACGGATACTTTGAAGTATCTATCCGCGGTATCACCACGACAGCTATCTCAACGTCTCTTTCCTTCATTACTTTTGCAATGGCAGCATTGAGGCGCTCTCTCATAGATGAGGACATCGTCTCCAACGGATCGCTGACATACTGATCTTTATCTTGAAGATGAACATTGGGGACATCTTCCACATCGTAAACTTCCTGTCCGTATAAGGAAAAAGAGAAGAGAGAAGCAGCTAAAAGTAAGGTAATTAAGATATGTTTTCTCATTATTCTGTCGATGTGATGCGCTACAGGTTCTAAGCTGTGGAAAGGTTTCACAGTGCAAACATACAAGAAATTGCATTTATCTCTGCCACATTTGCCGAAGAAATTGATTTTTTTTAAGATATGAGATACTTTTACTGCTCTTCTCTTTTACTCTTTTTATCCCCTTTTTCTCCCCATACCGCGCCTCTTTTCAAAAGAGATTTTTATACATTCCGCCCCGAAAAATGCTCCCTTTTTTCTTGTTCTCTATTTTGATCGGAGGGGTAGTTTTCAGAGCACGAGAGAATTGTTAAATTCGGGCTGTTTTATTAACACAAATTCCGATACCTGTTCATCCAAAACAGTAAACGAGCATATTGTTTCGGCTTAACGTGTTTAATTTTTCAACGAACACGTTTACCGATTTCATTTAATACGTTTACCGGATTCGATTAAAGCATTTAGCCAAAACCATTAAAACGCTAATAATCAATCACATACATATCTCCACCCCAAAATGCACCTAAAAAGGCAGATTTCTTTATTAAGAAACGTTTACAGAGACAGGCGTTAAAATTCACACCAATTAACGCGAAAAAGCCCCATGAAATGGACTGAGAAAAAAATTTTTCCAAATTCGCGATTTCCCATAAGAGTCTGATTACAAAAAGATTGCAAGGGTCAAGCAAAAATCCGGAGTAGAAAAAGCGATCCAAAAAGAGCTTTTTCGCCCTCCGACCGATGCTCTGTTTTTATATAAAAACTCCCTTTCAAGAGCTCCAAAACAGAGGCTCTCAAAAGAGAGTTTTCTATATTTAGACAGGGAGAAAATCCGGTTTCAGGTCAGATTCAGATAGCCTCGAAAAAGCTGTGTTTCCGCTCGGTGTCCGCCAATGACCAATGCGCAATGGTAGAGATCCAGGACAATGCAGTGAGAGACCCGCTTCCTGAGACACTCTCTCCATATCCGATACTCCTCTTTGTTACGACGGATGCCGTCGATAAGGAGCATGGGACGATGAATAGACGCTTCACTTCTGTGCAGCAATCCCTCGTTGGTCTCAAGAAGATCCGCAGCAAGAGAGGGGGTGGGCGCATAAACCAGCAGCGGAGAAGCGGTCGGTGCTATCTCTTCGGGACGCTTCACTTCAGTGTGTATGCTGTCGGGGGCTGCACGCTTTCCCCATAGAGGCATTCCGGTGGAGGCATTGTCCGTGAGGTAAAAAACCTCTCCTTTCGGAGCATGAGCCAGAAGACGAAACAGAAACTGCCCTACTCGCACCTCTCTCTCAGGCGTATCTTCCGGCAGACTCTCCACTATCTCATCAAAAGCATAAAAGGGTATGGAGCAGGACGAGACACTGCCGACAAGAGTAAATGCCAAGGGAGAGTGTACGCCATGCCCGGCTCTGTATCTGAATCGACGCAGAGCATCTATGGCATAAATCGTATGGTATCCGAACGGTTTCATGCTCCGGCAAAAGTAGTAAAAATATCTGCCCCGTATCTAAAAACGTTGTTCCACTGCCTTATGGCTGAGCTTTCTTCCGGGAGAGCTCTCTTTGGCTTTTCCGAACTTGTAAGAAACAGAAAGGTAGAGCGTGGGAAAAGAGTAGTTGTTATCAAACTCAAACTTTGTGTCTCCCACATAAGCAGTACCGCTGTAACTCGAATTGAGCAGTTCGAGACCGGCAATGGAGACAGACAAAGCTCTGTTGAAAAAGAATGCCGTAACTCCGCAGCTCAACTCATATTCCGGATCAATATCCGCTATCACGGTGGATCTCTTGCCCATATAAGAGCCGGAAAGAAATCCCGTAAAGGTTCTCGATTTGTTGAAGACGAAGTTGAGGTATCCATCCACACCCCACTTTACGCTCTGTTTGCTCTTTTGGAGTTCGGGCAGATGGCTTGTGTAGAGCGTGCGACCATAATAGGCATCCAAAGATGCGGTCATCCACGAAAGTTTATCGAAGTAGTAAGAGCCTTTTAGAGCCAAGAAGCGACTCTGCTGGGCATTCATCGGAGTTTTATAGATCACACCATCCTTTATACGGGTAACGGATGCAATGATATCTCGTTCCCATTGAGCCTGCGCGGCAAGAGAGAGCACACCTCTGAATGTATAGCCCAAGTCCATCCGATAAGCGGTTTGCGGTTTAAGATCGGGATTGCCAAAGAGGACGGAGAACGTAGTAGTCTTCCACTCGAACGGGTTCAGATTGTCAAACTGCGGACGTTGTATATCGGAGTTGAGCGTGTAGTAAAACTTGTGTCTCCGGGATGGTGTATAGACGATATATGCAGAGGGGAGGAGGTGCATCCGTCCTTTTCCCTCTTTGTAGCCAGCATTATCGAGAGACGTTGCCGTAGAGGTGTAGGGAAGTTTGGCTCCAAGACGCAAGAGAACCTCATCGCTCACGGCAAACGTGGTGCTAAAGTAGGGAGAGTAGATGCGCTCCACGACTGAAAAAAGAGCTTTCTGCCTCTGCTCTTCTGCGTCAGACTTGTCCAGATCGGCATAAGGATAGTAGGGTGCTAATGGGTTGTTCGCAGGCTTCCAATAGGCATGGGCATGAGATCTGCGGTTGTCGGTTGTGGAGATCTGCGCACCAAAACCGGCATCCAATACCCACTTGTTGTCCGGGAGAAGCGGTATGGAGAGGTCTATGTTGGAGGCAATTCCGGATGTTTTGACCCTGTCCAAGTCTCTGTAACCGAAGTAGGGCGACTGCACTCTGCTTATAAAAGAGGGATTTCCGGGGTCGGGTGAAGCAGGTGTGTAGGATATTTTGCTTCCGAAATCCGTTTCTCTGCTTTCGGTATAGCTGTAATAGGAAAGATCTGCCCAGATCTTTGCTCCTTTTGGAGACAGAGTGTGTTCCCAATAGGCGGCTATAGCATACTTCGGCACAGTATCTCTGTAAATGTTATGGTTGTTGAGAGTGGAGTCTGTATGGAGGGTTTCTCTGCTACGGAAAAGTTCGGTACTCTCGAAAATATTTTCCACTCCGGTGCGTTTAAGCTCGGCATGAAGACCTATGTTGCCCAAGCTGCTGTAATCGTACTGTAAGTTCAGATTGAGACCCGCATTGCGTCTCTCTCCGGTACTTGGATTGTTGATACTGTGTAAGGACTTGGGATGATAATAGACCGCATTCTCAAAAAATTCGGTCTCGTTCCGGTTGGAGTAAGGACTCACGGCGAAAGAAAATCTACCCAGATTGAGAAAAGCAGAAGCATATCCTCCATAACGAGAGTTCTGCATCTCTCCGGTCATAATCTCCGTTCCGACCACTCCGCCGACATAGTTCAGAAACTCTGACTCCATGGATAGAATAATCATAGCCGTGTTGCCGTCCTTGTCATACTTCAAAGGGGGTTGCATAAGAACCTCCACACTTTTTATGAGTCGGGCATCGTAGCCTTTCAATATACGGGGCAGGCTCTCCGGAGTTGCACGCTGAACGACATTGCCGATCTTGAGTATAATCTGCTTCTTTCCGGGAATGAACAGCTCCTCTCCACGCACAAATATATTGGGAAGCCCTGCCAGCAGATCCAGAGCATTGTTTCTCTCCTCCCGTATCTTCGTTACATCAACCTTGAATCCGGTTTGAGTACTCTTTACGGTCATGGATCTGCCTTGTACCACAACGGTTTGCAGCTCTGTGGGATCTTCTTGAAGGGTAATCTTCCCCATATCCAGATCTTGGTTCGGAAGCAGAGTTATCTTGGAGACATAGAGTTTATAGCCCAAATGACTGACGCCGAAAAAATAGTTTCCCGGAGCCATCGAGAGCGAGAAACGCGCAGAAAGATCCGTATGTGTGCGTTGCAGGATCTTCTCTTCGCCGTCTCTGACTTCTCCTACAAATACTTCCGCGTAAGGGATAGGGGCATTCCGGCTGTCCATGACCGTGCCCGAAATTCGAGATAAGGAGGTCTTATTCTGCGCCGATATGGAGGTAGAAAGCAGAACAAACAGCGTTAGTATGGTGATGATTTGCTTTTTCATGTCAAAGATTTTTTGTCTGTATCACGTAGAGTTCAAAGGTAGTATTTTTCTTAAAAATAGATGGATATAAAGTATAAATGGTGAGTATCTTGTTCAAATGATTAACTTTGTTACTACTACATGAATGTCTAACCTTTTGATAACTTTGAGATATGATGAAATACAAAAGCATTATAGCAGTATCCGTTCTGCTTCTATCGGGTGTGGCAAGTCTGTTTGCACAGAGCCCTATCTACACCGCAGCCCAACTGCAACAAGCCAAAGTATATAGAACAGGTGCCGAGATGAAGCACCATGTCTCCACTTCCGTCCCTAAAGGAGCGTCTGAAATAGTAATAGGGCAAGTATCCAATGTGATGGACATCTCCACCTTAAGAGTATTGACCAATGCTTCGGGATTGATGGTGTTATCATCGGAGTTTGTTTCAGAATACAAATGGCCTTCTAACATTGACGTCAATACACCGGAAGGGAAAGTTTTTGCCGAAAAAGTGGCAACACTGGAACAGAAACTTGAAAAAGCCATCATCGAAAAAGAGACAAAGAGCAAGGCAATAGAGATGATGGACGGAAATGAGTTTGTTGGTAACAAAGGAGCAACGAATGTCGCACAGTTTCGCGAGCTCCTCTCTTTCTACACCTCACAGCGTATCCAACTGAGCCTTGAGGTGAAAAAGTTGGAGAAAGAGATAGCTGCACTGAAAGCAGAGTTGAGTACCCTTAAAGGCAATACCCAAGAAGACGATGAAGAGAACAAGAGCAATAGCAGCAAAAGTGCCATAGTGGTGCGCGTCTCAAGCAATGTGGCTCAGAACGTGAAGCTGAATATCGAGTACCTGACTCGCTCTGCTTCTTGGAGTCCATCGTATATGCTGCGTGTTGCATCCGAGAAAGAACCGGTGGAGATGTCGCTTAGAGCAAATGTGAGACAAGGCAGCGGTATCAACTGGAAAGGCGTAAACCTGACACTTGTAGACGCAAGACCGACAAAGCGTGTGAATGCACCATCCGTACACCCATGGTTTATCCGCCTGGAAAATCCGAATCACATGAGGCTGGAATCTATGGAAAAGTCTGCTCGAACGATAGCATACAATGCTGTTGCCGAAGAGATCTCCTATGCGGAGTATGATGTGGGAGCGCAGTCTGTGTCCAATATGATGAATCAGAGCTTTGTCGTAAGTACGCCTTATGATATTTACAGTAACAACAGAGACCATCTGATAGTTCTAAACAGCGAGCGCATCAAAGCCTCCTACCGCTACTTCGCTTATCCTGAAGGTGATAGCCGGGCTTTCCTTATGGCTCATATCAAAGATTTGGGTAAGAGTGGACTGGTCGTGGCTCCGGCAACAGTGATCATGCAAGGTATGCAGGTAAGCGAGACTTATATAGATCCGGCGAAGTTTGAAAACGGATTAGACCTGACCCTTGGAGAGGATACTCGCCTAAGCGTTTCCCGTAAACAGATTTCGGATAAGAGCGGTACAAAATTCTTCTCATCCGAAAAAGAGGAGACTCTCACGTATGAAATCTCTGTCGTAAATAATAAACGAGAGAGTGCAGAAATAGAAGTGAAAGACAGAATACCGGTAAGCACGGCGAATAATATCAAGGTAGAACTCCTTGAACAAAGCGGAGCCGAACTGGATGCAGAAGCAGGAATATTGACATGGAAACTGAATCTATCCGGTAACTCTACGAAGAAACTTCGGGTGAGCTTCAAAGTAAGATACCCTAAGGATATGAATCTTTCAGGATTCTGATCCCCTATTATATAAGGTATGGAAAGCGGACAAATCGGAGAGTTTGTCCGTCTTTTCATATCTTTGCAGTTATGATAAAAGCAGTTTTCATAGATTTAGACGACACTCTTTGGGCAACAAAGCAAAACAATAGAGAGGCTTTAGAGGAGCTTTTTCATAAGTATGGTTGGGGTGGTAAACCCGGAGATTTGTATCCCTCATTCGAGAAATTCTACGAGGTTTATCTCCCTTATAACGATTTGCTATGGGGGAGGTATGCACGGAAAGAGATTAGCAAAGATGTGTTGAAAATAGATCGCCTTCGTTATGTCCTTTCTCCGCTGTACGAGTATAGCGATGAAACCTATATGGAGATCCATAATGAGTACTTTGCTATTGCAAATAACAAAGAAGCACTTATACCTCATGCTGTGGAGGTGATGAAAGAACTTCATCACAGCTATCCCGTTGTGATAGTAAGCAATGGATTTATAGAAGTTCAACACAATAAGCTTGCAAAAGCCGGACTTACCCCTTACGTGGATCATGTAGTACTTTCTGAAGATGTAGGAGTGAGTAAACCCTTTAAGCAGATCTTTGCAAAAGCACTTTCGTTGGTAGGTTGCAAGCCTGACGAGGTAGTTATGATAGGAGATGCTTGGGAGACTGACATCGAAGGAGCTTTACGCATCGGCATTCATCCGATCTGGCTCAGGCACGACGACACCCCCTCTTCTACGAAAGAGAAAGATGTAACGGAGATAACATCGCTGCAAGAAGCTCTCCCGGCTATCAAAGCAATCAATATGCGTTTACTGGTACACCGGACTTCGGTACGGTTTCCCGGTAAGAGCAAAATGAAATCAGGAATACAGAATATATGACCCAAAAGAAAAGAAAGACACTAAAACAGCGAATAGCACAAACACTCTTGAAGTGGCTGGGATGGAAAGCTCTTGTGCCCGAATCACGTCCTCTAAAAAGCGTGATCTGTGTAGCCCCGCATACCAGCAATATTGATTTTATCATTGGTAAACTCTACCATAATTTTACCGGTGTTGGAAGCCACTTTATGATGAAAAAAGAGTGGTTTGTATTTCCTTTAGGACATATTTTCCGTGCAATGGGCGGTATTCCAATAGACAGAAAACATAAAATGTCACTGGTAGATCAGGTGGCAGAAACCATATGCAAAGCAGAGCGATTTCACTTGGGAGTAACACCGGAAGGTACTCGCTCGAAAGTGGCAAAGTGGAAAACCGGATTTTACTACATGGCACTGAAAGCAGGTGTCCCCATAGAGCTTGCCAAAATAGACTACGCACAGAAAGAGGTGGGGATATTTGAGATATTCAATCCGACAGGTAATGCCGAACAGGATATTGCCTATATCCACTCTCGCTACAATAAAAATATGGCTCGTGTTCCGGAATATTTTTCGGAATATTAAATGCACTCATTCAAACAGATAACATCGGAAACTTTTATGAAACCTATCACATATAAAGGGGAACCACAAGAAGAACTCAATGTAGCCATTATACAGATGTCTTTGGAACATCTTAACCCGGCAGAAAATGCCCACGTCATAGATATTCTACTCAAAGATCTCGAACCGATAGAGGATGATCCCATCGACCTTATCGTACTGCCGGAAATGTGGAATACCGGGTATGTAACCGGAGATGAAAAGATCGAGTCCGAATGGTTTTACGAAAGTCTGGAGTGGATGAAGCAAAAAGCCCAACACTACAACACCGCTATCTTCGGCTCCATGATACATATAGAGAATGATGTCCGTACGAATAGAGGGGTGTGGGTATATCCCAACGGAGAGACTCTATACTATGACAAGATGCACCTTTTCGGCCCGGGAGGAGAAGCCAAACACTTTTCTTCCGGCTCTGAACGCTTGTTGGTAGAGTATAAAGGGTGGAAGCTATTCCCGATTATCTGTTATGATCTTCGCTTTCCGGTATGGTGTCGATGGACCAAAAAGCATGATTATGATGCAATAGTCTGTGTGGCAAGCTGGCCTCAAGCGCGTCGTTCTCCTTGGAAAGCTCTTCTAAGAGCAAGAGCATCTGAGAATCTCTGCTATGTTTTGGCTTGTAATCGTGTGGGCGTAGACAGCTACCGACAGGTGTATAGCGGGGATAGCCGGATAATAGACCCTAAACTTTCGTTGGTGAAGAAACTGAACAAAGGAGAGATAGGCATACTATTAGGACGTATAGACAAGAGACAGGTAAGCGATCTACGCAAGAAATTTCCTGCTCTGGAAGATGCCGACGAGTTTACACTACACTTCTGAGTTAATCCGTAAGGCAATATAGAGAATGATTCTGAACTATATTTGGATCGGTTTTTTCGTCCTTGCTCTGATTGTCTGCCTTGTCAAGCTGATATTTACGGGCGATATAGAGACCTTGAATGAGGTATCTAAGGCTCTTTTTAGCAGTGCTACCACAGCTTTTGAACTTGCTCTCGGTCTGTCCGGAATACTTACACTCTGGATGGGACTCCTTAAAGTAGGGGAAAAGAGCGGGATGGTCTCTGCTTTGGCAAAAGGAACATATCCTTTCTTTAGAGTGTTGTTCCCCTCTCTACCCAAAGATCATCCTGCCCTGGGAACCATAATGCTGAATTTCTCTGCCAATCTTTTGGGAATAGATAATGCTGCTACTCCTCTCGGATTGGAGACAATGAAGCATCTGCAAAAAGAGAACAGCACTACACCGGATCGCATCTCGGATGCCATGATTATGTTTCTCTGCATCAACGCATCCGGTCTTACACTTATTCCGATCTCGATCCTGATGTACAGGACAACCATGGGAGCCGCTGTGCCGACGGATGTCTTTATCCCGATATTCATTGCCACAGCAGCCAGCACCCTGTTTGCTATATGCGCCGTAGCTTACAAACAGAAGATTTCCCTCTTTCAACGAGCGTTTCTGATACCCTTATTGATACTGCTGTTCGCCATTGTACTCAATTTTATTCCTTGGGGCGGTGATGGAGAAGTAAGTGGAGAGTCTCTTCAAAAAATATCTGCTCTCATCGCCAATGGTATTATCTTATCTGTCGTTGTAATATTTCTCGTATATGGATTATGGAAAAAGCTGGATGTCTTTTCCGTTTTCATAGAAGGTGCAAAGGAAGGATTCAAGACAGCGATCAATATTGTTCCATATCTTGTAGCCATTCTTGTCGGAGTGGCAGTCTTTAGAGCTTCGGGAGGGATGGATTATATTGTTTCCGGTATAGAGGCTTCTTTTCGCTTCTTCGGCTTACCAAGCGATTGGGTTGGAGCACTTCCAACCATGCTGATGAAGCCTCTGAGCGGAAGCGGAGCACGTGGACTGATGATAGATGCCATGCAAAATTATGGCGCAGACTCCTTTGTCGGAAGACTTGCTTGCATGTGTCAGGGAGCATCCGACACTACTTTTTATATCATTGCACTCTATGCCGGCAGCGTTGCAATACGTAACACGCGCTACACTCTTGGCATCTGTCTGTTGTCCGACCTTGTCGGCATGATTGTCTCAGTACTGTGCGCCTACTTTTTCTTTGCTCCTTAAAAGAGATATGAACAGGTTTCCGATAGGTATATTCGACTCCGGATATGGAGGCTTGACGATATTAAAGGCTTTAGAAAAGGCTTTTCCTCAATACGACTTTGTCTATCTGGGAGACAATGCGAGAGCACCATACGGTCCAAGATCCTTCGAAACCATCTATAAGTTTACCTCTGAAGGCGTAGCCTTTCTCCTTAAAGAAAAGAAGTGCAGGCTCATTATCTTAGCTTGTAATACAGCATCCGCCCGAGCATTGAGGCAGATACAGCAGACCTCTTTTCAGCCTTGGGCAGAAGAGGGATACCGTGTACTTGGAGTCATAAGACCTACAATAGAATCGCTTGCACCTTTCAGCCGGACGAAACATATCGGTCTTTTGGCAACCTCAGGCACGGTAGCTTCCGAAACCTATCTTCGTGAAGGAGAAGAGTATGCCCCGGATCTCACTATCATACAACAAGCATGTCCGATGCTCGTCCCCCTTATAGAGAGTGGCGAATGCCATTCTGAAGGGACACGTTTCTTTGTCAAGACCTATCTTGAAGAGCTTTTGAGTAAAGATGTGGAAATAGATACCATTCTACTGGCATGTACTCACTATCCGCTTATCAAAGAGATGATCTCGAAGATTGTTCCTTCTCATATCACTATTCTGCCACAGGGAGAGATTATAGTGAACTCTCTTAAATTCTATCTTGAACGCCATCCCGAAATGGAGCAACTACTCTCCAAAGGAGGGCAACACCTTTTCTTTACAACGGAAGAGTCTCATGCCTTTGAGCAGGCAGCTCGTCAGTTTGTCGGAAGAGCCATTTCTGCTACGACAGTCAATATTGCCGGAATGACTCTTGACAGAGATTGCTGATCCGTTTTTTCCATACCACTGCTTATTTCGCACACTGTTTTTCTTTCGATAAGATCAGTTCAGAACATAAAAAAGTCTGCAAACCTCTCTATCTCTACAGATAGACAAAGTTTGCAGACTTTTATTCTTTAAGAGTTTGGAGTGTCTCTCTTCTCTTTCTTACTTCTTAAGGTAAGCAGTAAGCATCCAAACCAATTTTTCTTGTCCTTGAAGATACTCTGAAAGTAGTCCTACAGTAGTATCGTCTCCATTTTCGGCAGCCAAAGCAAGTCCTTCTCTTTCGATCTTTATGAATAGAGAGATAGATTCCAACACCTGCTCTACAATATCGTTTTCGTTGCTTACGTTTACAGCTTGCTTAAGCGTAGCCAACGATTCGATGTCTTTGTACAAACGTACAGGAGTACCACCAAGTTGGAGGATACGTTCTGCGACCTCATCTATATTCTCTGCGAGTTCATCGTACATTTTCTCAAGCTGTTCGTGAAGGAGAAAGAAAGAACGGCCTTCTACATGCCAGTGAAATGCTCTAAGGTTAGAGTAGTAAATGTGGAAGTTTGCAGCAAGCTGATTCAACTTCTCTACTGCCTTTACAGTATAGGCTTCATTCAAGTGAAGAAAATTTGTTGTTTTCATATCTTGTAATTATTTAGTTATCATGTTTATAGTGCAAAGATACAAATATATACATGCAGATACAACAGATACAGTCTATAATAGTATAGACAAAATCTAAAACTCGCTTGTGAAGTGGAAACGAATATCCGGGAAATCCTGCCTTGCCATCTGAAGCACGTATGGAGAGTCTGCAAGATAAACGTCTCTTCCCTCTCTGTCGACAGCCATATATTGTGCCTTACGCTTCTTAAAGTTTTCAAGGATGGCAAGATCATCGCTCTCTATCCAGCATGCTTTGTAAAGGCTTACCGGCTCCCAGCGACACTTTGCCTGATATTCGTGCAAAAGTCTATACTCTATTACCTCGAACTGGAGTTGCCCTACCGTTCCGATAATCTTACGACCGTTGAACGTACTGGTAAAGATCTGAGCAACGCCTTCCCCCATAAGCTGCTCAACTCCTTTCTGTAGCTGTTTAGTGCGCATGGGATCCGCATTTTCAAGATACTTAAACATTTCCGGAGAGAAGCTGGGCAGACCTTTGAAATGAAGTATCTCTCCCTCCGTGATAGTGTCTCCAATCTGGAAGTTTCCCGTATCGGGCAGACCGATGATATCCCCTGCAAATGCTTCGTCCACAGTCTCTTTCTTCTGCGCCATAAAGGCAGTAGGACTGCTAAAACGAAACTGTTTTCCGAGAAAACGCATATGGGCGTATGGTTTATTCCGCTCAAAGCGACCGGAGCATATCTTCAAGAACGCAATACTACTGCGATGATTCGGATCCATATTGGCATGAATCTTAAATATAAATCCGGTCAATGCCTCCTCGTAAGGATCTACGATTCTCTCTATTGCATCAATAGGTCGGGGCGAAGGCGCAAGGCGGACAAAACAGTCGAGAAGCTCTTTCACCCCGAAATTGTTCAGAGCAGAACCGAAGAATACCGGAGCCACCCGTCCTGCAAGATAAGCCTCCTCATCAAGCGAAGGATAAACTTCCGAAAGAAGCTCAAGATCATCCCGGAGCTTATCTGCCTGTGCATCAGAAATGTGTTGGGTCAGTTCGTCGGACTGCAAATCATCTATGTGTACACACTCCGTCACCTGCTGTTTGCTCGGTTTATAGAGATCCAATCCGCCCACATATCGGTTGTAGACTCCTTTGAAACGTTCTCCGGAATCTATTGGCCATGTTTGAGGAGAGACGGCAATACCGAGTTCGTCCTCTATTTCATCCATCAAATCGAACGGATCCCGTCCTTCGCGGTCCATCTTATTGACAAAGACCATCACGGGAGTATGTCGCATACGACACACCTCCATCAGGCGGCGAGTCTGTTGCTCGACCCCTTTGGCAGAGTCCACCACGATGATTACACTATCCACAGCAGTAAGTGTACGGTAAGTGTCTTCGGCAAAATCCTGGTGACCGGGCGTATCGAGGATATTCACTTTATACCCTTCATACTCAAAACCCATGACAGAAGTCGCTACGGAGATACCTCTTTGTTTTTCTATCTCCATCCAGTCACTGGTTGCGCTCTTCTTTATCTTATTGCTTTTTACTGCGCCGGCTATATGTATCGCGCCTCCGAAAAGGAGCAGCTTTTCGGTCAGAGTAGTTTTCCCCGCGTCGGGGTGAGAGATTATCGCAAACGTCCTGCGACGTTTTATTTCTTCTATATAAGACATCTGTATAATATTCGTCAAAAAGGAAAGATGAGGCTACTCGAAAACCTTGTTCTCCGAGCCTCTTGGGTTGTAGCTTATTCCTGATTGTACACCTGCTCCAAAGAGCTTTTCCAGTCGTGTACCGAGTCCGGAAGTATTGCCTCTATCTTACTTGTATCCAATACACTGTATAGAGGACGAACAGCTACCGTGTCATAATCTTTTTGCAGACACTTCTCCATGGACAAAGAAGCTGTTTTAGGATCCAAATCCAATATGGCACGAGCAAAATCGTAACGAGAGACAGCGCCTCTGTCGGCAAAGTGATAGAGACCGAACGGAATCTTTCCCTCTTTGGATTTGATGCGCAAAAGAATGCGTATGATAACGTGTGCAAGATTGAGTGCAGAAGTCGGGCTTCCGACTTCATCCGTAACGAGACGCAATTCACCCTGACTAAGGGCTACTCGCCGTATCTTGGTGTAAAAGTTGTTGCCATAAGCGGAATAAAGCCATGATGTACGAATGACATACGAACGCGGACAAGACTCCTGCACAGCAACTTCTCCCTCATGCTTGCTCTTTCCATAAGCATTGCAGGGAGCGGCAGGATCTTCCTCTTTCAGTGGTGAAGAAACCGGCTCTCCACCGCCAAAGACATGATCCGTACTGATGTGCATCAAAATCTTCCCTTTATTATGACACAGTTCGGCAAGGAACTTGGGTACCTCATAGTTGATTCTCCGCAATTCGTCCGGGTTATTCTCGGCGGCATCCACCGAAGTAAAAGCTGCGGCATTAAGTATCACATCCGGCTTATAGAGGTCAAAGAAGCGTTGGACATTGGCTCTATCGCTCAGTTCTATCTGGTCTCTTGTCGTTGGTAACCACTCTATCTCATCATTCGGAGAGTAGTTCCGCATGATAGCGTTCCCCAACTGACCTGCGGCTCCGGTAAGCCACACTCTCATCTTTTTCTTTATTCTGCTCATATCTGCCACAAAAATACAAAAAGAAAGGGATATTTTCGTGATTCTTTCTACATCTTTGAGCGCAAAAATATCTCATTAAAAACTCATAATTAGAGAGTTGTACAACAAACAAGAAAATACTATCTTTGGAAAAACCTTCAATACTATGGCAAAAATATTAGACACCCCACCTCAAGAGGTACAAGAGAACCTCAACACACTTAAGAGAGATCTGGATGAAAAGATTCCATCCAAAAAGTTAGACAAAAACCTGCTTATTGCCAGCTGGAACATTCGTGGTTTCGGCGACCTGACACGAGAATGGGCAAGCAAAGAGGACGACTCCCCCAAACGAGATCTGCACTCCACCCTCTGCATAGCAGAGATCATCAGAAGATTCGATGTTGTTGCCGTGCAGGAGGTCAAAGCCAACATACGGGCATTAAGGGATACGCTGAAAGTTTTAGGAAGCGACTGGTCCATGATCCTTACGGATGTCAATAAAGGCGATGCCGGCAACGGAGAACGGATGGCGTACCTCTTCGACACAAGAAGAGTAAATCTTTCCGGGCTTGCGGGCGAACTCGTCGTGCCGGATCAGTGGCGAAAAGGTGTTTCGGAGAATGTAATGACGGAGCAGTTCGTACGCACCCCTTATGCCGTAAGCTTCAGATCCAAGAATCAGACCTTTATCCTCATCACTCTGCACGTGATCTACGGGAAAAAGTCTAAGGACAGACTCGGAGAGCTGAAAGGGATAGCCCAATGGCTCTCCGGTTGGGCAAAGGACGTTAATGCCTATCACCAAAACCTCATTGTCTTAGGAGACTTCAATATAGATGCTCGTGGAGATCTGCTGAACAAGACTTTCCTTTCGGAGGGGCTCTACGTCCCGGAGGATTTGCAGAATCCGGAGGTTACCCGTTCCATATTCGATAAAACCAAATTCTACGATCAGATCGCATGGTTCAACGGCAAAGATGGAGAGCCGAAACTCTCTTTGGAGTTTGTCCGAGGCGGTAGTTACGACTTTGTTCCAACAGCTTTGAACAATAGAGGACTCTCCAAACAGCAACTCTCATTCATGATTTCGGATCACTATCCGTTGTGGGCAGAATTTAAGCTCTAAGCCTTCGGTACAAAAATATAAAAATACCAGCCGGCACACTCTTCTCAAAAAGGTATATGGGGTGGTACTTTTATATAAAAACGAGAGCTGAATTTTCCCGAATACAGAATCTCTTCTTCAATCGTTTTTGCTCCCGCAACACACTCTGAAAAACCACAACAAGCTAATAGATAGAGAGATAAAAGAGAACGTCATCTTTCAAACTTTTCTCCTTTCAGTCGGATTTAGGTCTCGTTTCACACACAATAAAAGTTAAAAACAACACTCCTAATCGTAAATATTCTCTAACAACAAAAATTGGATCAAAGAGGGCAAAAACAGGAGAAAACAGCTAAAACACTAATAATCAAACAAGTAATCAAATTTTCTAAACACGTTAATCGAATCCGGTAAACGTGTTTAATGAATTCACTAAACGTGTTCATTGAAAAATTAAACACGTTAAGCCGACAAAATATGCTCGTTTAGCGTTTTGGGTGAACAAGTATCGGAATTTATGTTAATAAAATAACCCTAATTTAACAATTCGGTCGTACTCTGAAAACGACCCCTCCGATCAAAATAGAGAGCAAGAAAAAAGGGGGCATTTTTCGGGATGGAATATATAAAAATGAAGTTTGAAAATCTCCTCCAAACAGCGAGTAAAGAGAGCAAAAAGAAGATAAAGAAGGAGTTATTATATAAATCCCTCATGAAATCCAAGATATTATTGCTATATTTGAGACCTAAGAAAAAAAATGAAAAAAAGAGATTTCACATATGGAATATCTATGGAACTTGAAGAGCTTGACCTCGGAAGAGGAGCGAGTTGCGGCGGAGCTGTCTTCGTCCTCGATGCTTCTACCCATGGTCGCGAAGCTCTTTGTCCAGCGAGGTGTTACTACTCCAGAGCAGGTACGGATGTATCTGCAACCGGAGATAGAGGATCTGCACGATCCGTTCCTTATGCTGGGCATGCGAGAAGCCGTGGACCGTCTCAACAAAGCCTTAGGGCAGAAAGAGAGGATCTTAATATATGGAGACTACGATGTAGATGGAACCACTTCGGTGGCACTGATGTACAAATTTCTCCGGCAATACACAACCCAACTCTCCTACTACATACCGGAACGCTACAATGAAGGCAGTGGCATCTCTTTCCAAGGCATAGACCATGCCGAGAGAGAGGGGTGTAAGCTAATGATTGCACTTGATTGTGGCGTAAAGGCAGTAGAGAAAGTGCTATATGCAAAGGAGAAAGGAATAGACCTTATTATCTGTGATCACCACGTCCCGGATGCAGAACTTCCGGACGCTGTGGCTATTCTCAATCCCAAGATACCCGGCTCCACATATCCGTTCGATGAGCTTTCCGGCTGCGGTGTGGGGTTCAAACTCTTACAGGCATTTACTATCGACAATGGAGGTGATCTCCGTCAAGTCTATGATCTATTAGACCTCGTGGCAGTGAGTATCGGCGCAGACCTTGTAAGTCTTACGGGAGAAAATAGAGTAATGGCTTGCCATGGGCTGAAGATTCTGAACAAAAATCCGAGACTCGGACTGCGAAGCATCATGGATGTCAGTGAGATAAAGACCAAACGAATAACCATGAACGAAGTGGTCTTTAAGATAGGTCCGCGAATCAACGCATCGGGAAGAATGCAAAATGGAAGGGAGTCTGTGGATCTACTTCTTGCCGCAACGGCAGGAGAGGCACGCAAGATGACCAAAAACATAGATAGCTACAACTCCCAACGCCGAGAGTTGGATAAGTCCATCACCGAACAGGCTTTGGAAAGAGTGGAAACAGAGACAGCCACAAGTCCTACAGGAGAACCTCTTGCCAAACAGAAGATTATAGCCCTTTACGATCCGTCATGGCATAGAGGCGTGATAGGTATTGTGGCTTCCAGACTTACCGAGCATTTCAACCGTCCGAGTATTGTCCTCACTCAGACCGGAGGCGGAGAAGATTTGGTCTGTGGCTCGGCAAGAAGCATTGGCGGATTCGATATGTATGCCATCATAGACCAGTGCAAAGATCTGCTGATCAACTTCGGCGGACACACTTATGCCACCGGCTTCACGCTCCATAAGGACAACGTGGAAGCCTTTATACAACGGATAGAAGAGCTGGGAGAGAAAGAGGTGAGCAATGAAGTGCTTACGCCCCAAATCAACATAGACTTGAATATCAAGCTCTCCGATATTACTCCTACTTTCAGAAAGCAATTACGCGAAATGGCACCCTACGGTCCTCACAACGAGAAACCGGTATTCCGCACCACAAATCTGGAGCTTGCCTCCTCGCCCAAGTTTATGGGAAAAACAAAGAGCCACGTGAAGCTGGCTCTTAAAGAGGATGGAACGGATGAGATATTCAATGCTTTTGCCTACAACTCCCAATATAAGATAGAAGGATATAAGAGAGGAGCACGCATCGACATCGTCTATACCATAGAAGAGTATAGCCGTATGGGTAAGAATATGGCGCAACTCCTGCTTCTTGATTTTAGAGTACTTTCCTGATGGTACGGCAGTCCGTCAATGATGTTGTAAGTGTATCCCCTTTGGATATACTGCGACGCTATTGGGGTTACGATGAGTTTCGCCCGATGCAGGAAGATATTATCCGCTCCATACTGAACGGCTACGACACTCTGGCACTCATGCCTACCGGAGGCGGTAAGAGCATTACCTTTCAAGTGCCGGCTCTTATGTTACCGGGCATTACCGTCGTTATCACTCCCCTTGTAGCCCTGATGCGAGATCAGGTAAGCAGGCTTCAAACATTGAAGATCAAGGCAGAGTATCTCCACTCAGGGATGTCGTCCGGAAAGATTATAGAGGCTCTCGACAACTGTCTCTATGGGGAATACAAGCTGCTATACGTCTCTCCGGAACGGCTCGTATCCGAAACTTTTCTGCGCAGAATAGCCAACATGGATGTCTCTCTCATTGTCGTAGATGAGAGCCACTGCGTCTGTCAATGGGGGTACGACTTTCGCCCCAATTATCTTAAGATAGCCGACTTCCGCGCTCACTTCCCCGAAACGCCGGTCTTAGCCCTCACCGCAACGGCAACGATAGAGGTGGTTGCAGACATTCAGGATAAACTGATGTTTCGGCAACCGGCAAAGCTGTTCCGGCGGAGCTTTTACAGAAAAAACCTCAGCTATGTTGTCAAAACCACGACAGACAAATTGTCGGATCTGGTAAACATACTCAACAGCGTCAAGGGATCGGGGCTGGTATACGTGCGTTCACGAAAGAAAGCAAAGCTCTATTGTGATCTGCTCAACGAGAACGGTATAGATGCGGCATACTTTCACGCCGGTCTTTCGCACGATAGCAAGGTTAAGAAACAGAAAGCATGGATGAACAATGAGACCCGAATAATGGTCTGCACAAACGCTTTCGGTATGGGGATAGACAAAGAAGATGTTCGGATCGTGGTACATCCTGAACTTCCTACCGCTTTGGAGGACTACTATCAAGAAGCCGGACGGGCTGCGAGAGACAATAAACCCTCGTATGCCGTTCTGTTATTCGATCCGGCGACAGACCTTTCTGCCGTAGAGAAAAGAGTGTCAAGCGGTTTTCCCCCTCGAGAAAAGATACAAAAGATATATGGAGACATCGCCAGCTTTTTGCAGATAGCGGAAGGAGCCGGGACAGGGCACCTGTTCGAGCTGAATATTTCTCTCTTCTGTCATCTGTTCCGACACTCTGTACTGGAAGTGCATGCCGCTCTTTCGCTCTTGGATATAGCAGGATATATAGACTTTGAGGTGGATCAGAATATGCCATCAAGAGTGAAGATCACCCTCTCCCGTCATGAGTTGTACCAAGTGATGGACGAGGCTTCAGATCTGCATTACAGGGTAGTGGAACTGCTACTAAGGAGTTATACCGGTCTGTTTACAGAGCATGCCATAATAGACGAGCCCAAACTACGCACACAGTTGGATATGGATGCAGATACTTTTTACGGAGCCATGCTGCATCTTAACAGGTGGGGCGTTCTGGACTATATACCGGGAAAGCGAGCATCTTATATCCGTTACAAAAGACCGCGATGCCTTCCGGAAAGCATACATATCTCCTACGACAGCTACGAAAAACGACTACAAAAAGAACGCGATAGAGCCAAAGCCTCTATCGCGTATGCTTCCGGCTCGGCAAGGAAATGCCGTTCGCAGGTTCTTCTAAACTATTTC
Organism: Porphyromonas sp. COT-108 OH1349; assembly: GCF_000768755.1. Lineage (NCBI taxonomy): Bacteria > Pseudomonadati > Bacteroidota > Bacteroidia > Bacteroidales > Porphyromonadaceae > Porphyromonas > Porphyromonas sp. COT-108 OH1349. Next base: position 75,104 of record NZ_JRAH01000019.1, read on the forward strand.
GGGGAAACTCACTCCCTGCCTTGCGGTTTGTGCGATGTGTGTCGGGAGAGGAAACCATCCAGACTCACCTTTCGCACAATGGAGGTTATTCTGGATTTTCTATCACAAGCCTCGCTGCCGATAAGCCTGTCCAAGGTGTGCAAATCCCTCAATGCCCCGAAAGAATATATCCTTCAAAGCATCTCTTTTGCAAAGAGGGAAGGTCATCCTTATGAGGTTCGGGAGGATGATATGATATTGAAAAAGAAATAGGAAACAGATTAAAGTATCACAATCTTCATACCCGGATTCTTTCCTCGTACTTCCGGCATTTCGGTAAAGAAGTCGTACTTGATCTCCACATTCCCGATACGGGAGATTCTGTCCGAGCTGAAATCATAATCTATCCGGTATGGTCCTATCTGTTCTACCCTGTCGTTGCTGAACTTGTACTTGATCGCGTATGGACCTATCTTCTCCAACTTGTTGTCCCTAAACCGATACTGCAGTTCCCAATTACCTATCCGAGCCAGACGACCGCGATAGTCGTATGAAAGTCTTGCATATCTGTCGTTGTTTTCCCTCATCACGTGATCATAAATGACCCTTCTGCGACGAAGGATTTGAAAGTTGGTCAGCTGTCCTTCCACTATCATAAAGCGAACTTCACCATTGATAGTGATATGTGCAGACCTTCCGGTCGGACGAGGTCCGAACGTAAAGTCGGGTTCTTCATCCCTATCCCATTCATCCAGATACTCCCATGTTCCATCGGCATGAAGCAGTACTTCTTCGCCATCTCTGGTTACGGCTATCTTTTGAGCATAAGCAGACGCTGTCGTTCCAAGCACAAGAAAAAACAGGATAAGAATCGAATGGTATCTCTTCATGGCTATGTACAGTTTACTGTTAGGTTTTCTTTTCCGGTCTCTATGCGATCTCTTCACGATCGCTCTGTGGCAAAGGTAAAAATAAAGGGAGAGCTTTGCAAGACTCATACTGTTACTCCCTTATTTTACTATCTTTGTTTTCAACTTATATCAGAATTACAAGTCGATGACAAACAGACAACAAAACGATATTATAGTAGCCATAGACGGACATTCTTCTTGTGGAAAAAGCACTATGGCTAAATGGCTTGCCAAAGAGACAGGATACAGATACATAGATACCGGTGCCATGTTTAGAGCGGTAACACTGCACACCATGCACAAAGGTCTTTGGGGAACAGACGGGACAGAACCTATCATCTCCGATGTGGAGAAAAGCCTCGGCGATATTTCCATAGACTTTAACCCCGAGAACGGACACACGCTTCTCTGTGGACAAGATGTTGAGCAGGAGATAAGGGGCATGGAAGTCTCTTCCAAGGTTTCGTTTATCTCCACAATACCTGCAGTGCGAACACTGCTCCTGGAACAGCAACGTACCATGGGTGTTCAAAAGGGAGTCGTTATGGATGGAAGGGACATCGGGACGGTGGTATTTCCGAATGCCGAACTAAAAGTATTTGTAACGGCAAGTGCGGATGTCCGTGCCGAAAGACGCTTCAATGAACTGACAGCAAAAGGAGAAAAGGTCTCTTTTGAGGAGATCCTTCACAACGTTCAAGAGCGAGACCGGATAGACTCATCCCGTGCAGTAGCCCCTCTTAAACCGGCAGAAGATGCAATCATGCTCGATAACAGCGATCTTTCGATAGACGAACAAAATGAAATCATGCTGTCGTACTTCCACGACACCCTAAAAAAAAAAGTTCCTCTAACAGATCCCTCAGCATAGAGATAGATGAAGGATCCGGCTTCTGTTTCGGTGTAATCAATGCGATAAAGCATGCAGAGAAAGAGTTGGAATCGGGAGAAGCACTCCAATGCCTTGGGGATATTGTTCACAACAATCAGGAGGTGGACAGACTCGAAAAGAAAGGTCTCAAAACGATTGACTACTCTAATTTTAATACTCTAAATGGCGGCAAGGTTCTGTTTAGGGCACATGGCGAACCTCCGGCAGTATATGAGTTTGCCCGCCAACACAATATCACTGTGGTTGATGCCACTTGCCCCGTCGTATTGGCACTTCAACGCAACATCAAACGCACCTTTGAGAAAACACGAGATATAGATGCACAGATTGTCATATTCGGAAAGCACGGACATGCGGAAGTGAATGGTCTTGTAGGGCAAACCGGAGGAAAAGCCATTGTAGTGCAGAACATGAATGAAGTTTCCAAGATTGATCTCGACCGCCCTATCGTGTTATTCTCTCAGACCACGATGTCCATAGCTGGATTTGAAGAGCTTATCTCCTACATCGAAACCCATAAAGGTGCAGATGTCATATTCCAATACAAAGACACGATATGTCGGCAAGTTTCCAATAGAATACCTAATATCGAGGAGTTTGCCAAGAAAAAAGATTGGATCTATTTCGTAGCAGGAGACAAGAGTTCCAACGGCAAAGTCCTCTTCGGACACTGTAAAGCGGCAAATTCCAACTCCTACTTCATCTCCTCCGCAGAGCAAATATCAAAACCGCTACCACTATGGGTCAATAGCGTAGGTATATGTGGTGCAACCTCTACACCCAAATGGTTGATGGAAAAGATAGCTGAAAAAGTGGCACAGATCAATAACACAAAGCCCGAGCAGGCAGAACAGTAATCGAAATAAAAACGATACGAAAAAATCCCTAATGGCAGAAGGTCATACCTTGAAGCCATTAGGGATTTTACTTTATGCCCCTCTCAAGAAAAAGGATGTCTACTGCTGTTTGTCCGGATGTGCAGGTCTCTTTGTGGGAATGGCACCTCTATACCATTTGCATTAAATTCATTAAATATCGCATAGTAGAGTTCGCTCTTCAGCACTGTAGGTCTTTGGATGTAGGTAGAAGTCCAGACGATCAACTCAAACTTCAATGCGCTGTCTCCATACTCCACAAACCAAAAGTCCGGAGCCGGTTTACTCAGCACACCGGGGTGATTGCGAGCAACGTTCAATACAATCTCTTTCACTCTCTCCGGCTTTTCCTTATACGCCACACCCACCGGATAACGAAAGCGAACAAGTCTGTCGCTGTGAGACCAGTTGATCACATTTCCATTTATAAACTGTGAGTTCGGCACGATGACCGATATATTGTCATTCGTTACCACCGTTGTGGCTCTCATGGAGATCTCTACGACGTCTCCCGAGATATCGCCAACCTGAATGCGATCTCCCACTTTAATGGGACGTTCAAACAGAATAATGATACCCGACAAAAAGTTATTGGTGATATTCTGAAGACCAAATCCGATACCCACACCAAGTGCTCCCAAGAGCCAGCTAAAAGTACCAAGCTCGAAACCGGCTGACTTAAAGATGAGCAGAAATCCCAAAAACAGTATCAAATATCTAATGATGGTAACAATGGCTGCACGTGTTCCCCGCTCGGAGATACGTACCAAAAGTCTGCTATCCAAAAGCTTAGAAATTCTCCGTACAAGAAAGATAAGAACGGTGGATGCTACTATCAAATAAAGTAGCGTAAGCAGCGTAAAGGTGCTTCCCTTTACATCGAATATGACAAAGTTCATAATCTCCTGAAGCTTTGTCCAGATGTCAGTCATTGTAGTAGAAAGGTTCATAAGGTTAAAGATCATCTTAAAAATAAATGGAGAATTTCCCGTGAGAGTCATAAACAAAAATAGGAATAATATTCCACTTTCAATTCTGTTTCCATCACGGATATGAGACATTATGATGCCTATATAAATGAATTAAAAATGATTATCTTTGTTCAGTTTACCAGTAATAAAGGAAACACTCACAACAAAAAAACTATATCTTATGAAAGCATTTGTATTTCCGGGTCAAGGTGCACAGTTTGTAGGCATGGGAAAAGAGCTTTACAACAACAATGCCGAAGCCAAAGCCATCTTTGATAAAGCAAACGAAGTACTCGGATTCTCCCTCACAGACATCATGTTTGAAGGAACAGCCGAAGAGCTTAAGCAGACCAAGGTAACCCAGCCTGCTGTTTTCACTCACTCCTATGTTTGTGCCAAGATATTCGGAGCAGACACCCAACCCAATATGGTAGCCGGACACTCTTTAGGAGAGTTCACTGCTCTTGCGGTAGCGGGCGTATTGGAGTTTGAAGATGCACTTCGTCTCGTGTCGGAGCGAGCTCTTGCCATGCAAGACGCGTGCGATGTAGAACCAAGCACCATGGCAGCGATCCTCGGATTGGATGATGCTGTTGTAGAAGAGGTTTGTGCCGGTATCTCCAGCGGTGTCGTCATCCCGGCCAACTATAATTGTCCCGGACAAGTCGTGATATCCGGCTCTAAAGCAGCCATCGAAGATGCTTGTATCGCTCTTAAAGAAAGAGGAGCAAAGCGCGCATTACCTCTGCCCGTAAGCGGTGCATTCCACAGCCCATTCATGGAACCGGCTCGTCAACGTTTGGCGCAAGCGATAGCAGCGGCTACATTCAAGGCTCCGAAAGTACCGGTTTACCAAAACGTGGATGCTCGTCCACATACCGATCCGGAAGAGATCCGCACCAACCTGATAGCTCAACTCACAGCTCCTGTACGCTGGACACAGAGCGTACAACAGATGGTAGCTGATGGAGCAACAGAATTTATAGAATTCGGACCCGGCAATGTCCTTCAAGGTTTAGTCGGGAAGATTGCATCAGGAATGGCAACAAAGGGGTACTCATAAATAGTAACCGGTTTATGGTAAGAACACAGCAATAATTGTAACATAAACATAGAAGCTTAGAGGGTGTGCCCAAACAGTAATTTGTTCACACCCTCTTTCTTTTTGTTGATATTCGATGCCCGTTTTTGAATCGAGGCTGTGCCAAAGTTCAACTTTGACACAGCCTCGACTTATTTTAATTGTAAGATCTGGCCCGAGCACTATATCCTTTCGGATAATTTTGGAAGTCGAACCTAAACCTTCCAAGTTTTGTTTACCATCACATAAATCCTATATATCAATGCGAACAGAGAATGAAAAATTATTAAAATCTTTTTTCGATGCAATCTGATATGCAAAATCCAAAGAACAAATAGAGTATCTATACCCGGCTCCCATTGTATATTTTGAAAAGACTCCTTGGCGATAGTAGCCGGAGCGTAGAGCTATACCGCTTGAAGTTGAGGCTTCTAAGCCTACCCCTCCATACAGCGGATAACGTTCTGATGAATGAAGTAAGTAACTTCCCATTGCTGCCAAGGTCAATTTATACTTAGTTGAACATTGAACCGATACAGAGCTACCGATCTGAACTTTTGATGAAAAGAACCACTTCTGCTCAGCTTTAGGAGCAAATAAAGCACCAATATCCGCCATTTTTACGGTAAAAATATAGTCCGCCGGCAGTGTTTTGTTAGCTAAGTGGAATCTTCCCTTATAGGAACTACCAACTGAAGCCACAAGAGCCCTGCTAAGATCTCCATAATGACTCTGAAGATATGAAATTCCGGTAAAGGCTGATAGCTGTTTGGAAATCATGGTTGATGTCCCAAAATCCGCACTCCAAACGATAGGATGAATAGTGGCTCCTTCTCTTCCACTCATATCGACAGAGGGAATAAACAGCCCTGACTGGTACCTCATCCCAGCCATGATATTGAAGCGATCAGATATGGGACAACCTAATTCAATCGCATGTGTCTTAAGCCTTCCATTATCGCTCCGAGGAAGAAGTCCCAAGGAGTAATTGGCATAAGGTCCAACGGAAGCACTGCGAGAAATTGGCTGACTGCCATATAGACTTAAAGTATTACCTAAGCCTAAGTATGCCTCACCAAGAGCCGCCCCTTTTACATTGACATTTGTCTGTAACAGATCAAATATCGGTCTTTCTTGTGCGTGAACAGAAAGAGTGATACCACTAAATAAAAGCAGACCAACAAAAATATTCTTTATTCGTATCATTATCTTAGTTGATTTTTATAAAAGGACGCTTTACTCGCTTGCCATTACCCTCCACAATTAAGAAATAAGTTCCGGCAGAAAGATGCCCGATTTGAAGTGGAATCAATCTACCTTCTTCATTCTCTATTGATACATGTTGTAAAAGCATTCTTTGTCCGTTTTGAGAGTAAACTTCGACTTTGGCAGAATATATATCATCCGATAGTCTGACATTCAACTCTTTCTGAGCTGGAATCGGATAGACCAAATAGACAATATCATCCTCTACAAGTTGGAGATCAAATGGAATTCTTGCTACCGCTCCATGAGGATCCTTAGCTGTAACCTCCATGTGAACAAGCCCTTTCTTTTCCGCTTTTATTGATAATTTATCTCCATTTATCACCGGAATGGCAATTGTTGGATTATAGGAATGTGCCTCAAAGCTTAAATCCTCACCCTCAAAGTCTGAAAAATACTTCATCAACTCAAGTTCAAAAGAAGAAGCTTTGGTAATAGGTATTATTTTAGAAGAAATCTTCTCTACTACATTAGGTGCTTTATTGACTGCTACTGTGAAAGGAATATCCAAAACACTCCGACTAAAATCATTAAAGACTATCAGCTTGATGTTATATCTTCCAACAGGCAACACTCTGTGAAAACGGAATTTAATAAGATTTCCTTTCCTTTCAGCCTCTACGCCTTTTGTTTCTCCTTCTATTTTATACTTCCAATCATATCCGTCAGAATCTTCGACTGCAACATCAAGACACGCAGGATCCGATCCCACGAGAAGGATATCTTTATTGCTAGAACGGGAAAGTTTAGGAGGAATTGTTTTCAGAGTTGTAGAATGAAAAAAGTATGGTTTAGATTGATGTCCCCATCTGTCCATTGAAATAATAGCCATTGAATATTCAGAGTCTTGTTCAAGAGAAGATAGCCTATACTTTACAACATCTCCGGACTTAAGCTGAGGTTGGCAAATCTCAATTCTCTTTGCTTTCAAAATATTTTTCTCATTCAACTCTTTATCTTTAAGACAGCACAGATAGTAAAGAATGGCAGTTTCGTCATCTTCATCGGCAACTGCTCGCCATGTGAGGTCTAAATAGTTAGGTCCTCTTTCGACATTAACATTTTCAACCATCTCCGGCTTCTTGTTTTCATCTATGCTAAGGGCCTTTGCGGCATCTATAATCCCGATCCCTAATTTTCCCACAAAATTGGGATTAAAAGAATAAAGATCAAACGGTCTCAATGAAGAGAGCAAACGCTTCTTCAAATCTTCATTGGTAAAGCCTTTTCCTCCAAATTTTGAAAGAACCAAACCGGCAACTCCGGATACCAACGGCGCCGCTTGAGAAGTCCCTTGCATATAGCCATACTGATTGTCCGTAACAGTGCTTAAAATGAGAGCATCCGGATTTCCATAGTCATAATCCCCTCCAGGAGCAGCAATATCTACCCAAACTCCACTATTGGAATAAACAGCACGTTTTCCTGCCGGTCCGATAGAAGAAACTGCAACAACCCGGCTGTAAGATCCGGGAATATACCAGATCTCCTTCGCATTGTTACCTGCGGCAAAAACTACGACTCCTCCTTTCATCGGAGATCCAGAAGCTTGCTCTCCTGTTTTAGGATCTATACCCGCCATATCAATAAAATAGTCAATAGCCACTTTATATGATCTGGGCAACTCATCAGGACCCGAAGAGCCTCCCATTCCCCAAGAACATTGGGCTACTACGGCTCCATGCTCCGCGGCATAAACAAAGGCACGAGGTGCGGCAGCAGGATTATTTCCTTGATCGGAGAAGACCTGGCATGACATTATCTTCACTCCTTTCGACGAGACATCTCCACCTGCGACTCCCGCGACACCAATTCCATTCATCCGACGAGCTGAGATGATTCCTGCAACATGAGTTCCATGATCATCAGGCTCTATATTCCCATTATTAAGGACAAAATTATACCCATTCACATCATCGCCATACTCTCTTGTTTCCGGAGGATTGACCCAGATATTTTCTTGAAGGTCTTCATGAGTTACCTCTACACCTCCATCCAACACAGCAATGATAACATTTGGCTTACCGGTCTCTATCTCCCATGCAGCCAAAGAGTTGATATCTATCCCCTTCACATATAATGGAAGCTGTTGAACATTGGAGTGATGCCATTGATATGGGAGGCGGGGATCTGCTTTAGGATTTTCGGATCTTAATGCAAAAGAATTATTGGCTCGTATCGGTACACTCTCTGGTTTAATCGGCTTATATATAGGCTCTGTGTAAGAAAAGACATCCTTAAGATCTTCTGCGGATCTGCCGGCACGAAGGACAGTAGTTTTCTCTTTGTCAAACTGAATATCATACCAAAGATGAAGCCCTGCTGCACGCCTGTATTTCTCATAAGCGCCTCCATTTCCGGGGAATACAGGTGTCATAGACTTCGCACCAATAGATGAGAGAAAAAGATCGAGACTGGACGAGCCGGTTCTTAGGCCATCCTTATTTCCTGTTATGGAAAACTCTTTCTCCAACTCAGGAGTCAGCATGACTCTCAGATATCCCTCTTCTATAAAAGCTTTGTTAGATTCTATTTTTTCAACCTCCGGTTTATTATCTCCCTTATCGGGACGCTCCGGATATTCATCTTTCCGACATCCCATAACTCCTACTGCAAATACAATAAGTATTGCTACAAGATTTTTATGAGATACCATTTTCATTTTTATCTTTCTCATAGCAGCCTATTATTCTTGCATTGGGAGGAACATCATCATTACCGAAGGAAGACCGCCGTTAACCTCTTTCACAGAGCTAACACGAACTCCTAAAAGAAGCTTTTTCTCTTTATGTGGATAAAATCGTCCAAACTCATCTCCCGTAATGATAGGATCCCCAAAGCCTTCTTTTTTAAGAAGAGCCTTAAACTCATCTGTTGGGATATAATTATTCTGATTGGATCTATAGAAAAACTTGCTAATATCGTAAGTGAAACAGACCATATTGGCAAGCCCTTTACCATCTTGATTAAAGATGTAATATCTACCGATGTAGGTATTGTCATTTACATCAAAATAGTAAAAATTATTTGCAGACTTTTTTTCTGAGAACTTTCCACCATGAGTAGATTCCCATGCCACTACAGTATTAAGATTTGTATTTTTTGAAAGATCTCCGTATCCGAATGGCAACCTTTCAAAGGTTGGCATCGGTCCCGGTTGACGTCGAATGAAATTGAATTCTATTCTGGGTTCTTGACGAGGGACATCATAAATGACATTAGCTACGATTTCATAGCGAGTGCCATTGGGCAATTCCTTCCTTACGGCATACGCCCTCTCCTTACCATTATCTCCTTTCAATTCAAATCCCTCTTTAAGAAACAACTGATGAAATTCCGGTTCAATCAACATTGATTGTTCACGAGTACGCAAAGTAGCACCTATCAGTTGCTTTGTGCTGAAAGTATATTTAATATCCAGAATAATAGGACTTTTTACATTGTAAGTGTGGGATCCGCCATTTAGATAAGAAGAGTTATGTTCTACCGAATTTCCTCTCCTTTCCTCAAGTTCTTCCACTTCTGCCATAGTAGCTTCCGGGATCAATATAGGAAGGATGTAGTGAATCAATCCTTTCTGGAGGACTTCAATCTCACGTACTTTATCTCCACTTTTCAAAAAGATTTTTGCATTTCGCTCAGATGGGTCGTTGTTTTCTTCAACCTTTACAACAAGAGTATTATCTCCCGGAACATGTGAAAGTTGAATCCAACTTGCGTTGGTTTCACTCTTCCACTCCTTATTATTGGTAATAACGGTTATTCGAGTGGTGCTTTCTCTCTGCAAAAGGTCTATACGATCTTGAGATACTGATATTTCAGTAGGAACTCCCGCTTGAGCTATCGGGATTTTTCTCAACAATCCTCCTGCAACAACAGATACTTCCGCCTCTCTTTTCTGTACAGTCGTGTTCGGTTCAATATTTATGGTTAGTTCTCTACTCGTTTGATTTGTCTTTACCCACTCTGCATTGGAGAATGCTCCCCATTCTTTTTGGTTAGTGGTTATAACAATTGTTTTACTTCCTCCTTCTACAGAAAAGTCCAATGTAGAATAGTGCGAAAGTTCCAATTCGAGAATATCCATTTTAGAATGGTTGCAGCCCGATAGGATCAACAATAGTATAGTAGAAAAAATGAATAATACTTGTTTAGATTTCATTATTTGTATTTTCTAATTAGTCAGACATAAAAACTTAATTTTTCGTTTTAACATCCACGAGTTTAGGATCTGTAAAAATACCACGATCTTTATCAATTCCAAAAACCATTATCACATAGTCTCTATTTTTTCTCATAGGATGAGTCGTTGGAGTTATAGTTATCTCCCCTTGACTAAATTCAAAGTCCTTTTTTCTTAAGTGAATTGATGCCAATTCATACCCTACGGCTTTCAGCTCCTGAGGTGTTCTATTAGGGGCTCTTCCGTCAATGAAGGACTTTCTTTCATGAACGACCATATAGGTATAATTGCTATTTGATGGAGTAACTTTCGCAATGATTCCATTGTTAAGTACTTCTTCGATTTTCACATCAAACGTAAGATCACTGACAGATTGTTCCGGTAGAGTTTTAATCTCTTTATAGAAAATTTCAGAAGTCTCCGTACCATCATAATTGACACCAAAAGCATACACAATGTAAGAGGTTCCCGGTCGTGCCAGTGAAATTCCTGAATAACTCAAATTCTGATTCAACCGAGACCCTTTCGTCGTAAGTTGCCTTAAGGCATCTTCAATAGAACCGGCACTGTTCCAAAAATGTCTTTCATACTCCAAAATACCATTAGCGCCACCTATTTTATCCCACTCTTCCTTTAAAATAGAAGAGAAGTAATAGATACTCTCTTCATCCGAAGGAACAATAGAGAAGTTCGCATCTATTGCTTGTATTCCGTTTATCGTGATATCAAAAGTCAAAGAAAATTTTGGATTTACGACAACTTCGCAAACAGCCTTTACTGATCCTATGGCTGCAGTAATAGTAGCATTGCCTCTGGAGACTCCTCTAACATTTCCATTTTCCACGATAGCAACTTTTTCGTTTGAAGAAGTCCACACAATACGATCGGTAGAAATAGAATTTGGAGTAATTCTGGCTTCAATCACAAAGCTTTCGCCCTCCATTATCTCTTTTGTGGTAGGATTCAAAACGATCTCAGAAGGCACCGGATTAGGAGTAGGATTACCTGACTCTTTTGAGATAACGAAAGTCTGTCCCTTAAATACTATGATGATCGACTTATCTGTCTCCGTAATCTGTAGATCGGAAGTGCTGCCTCCTGTAGCCTCAACAGGTTCGTTGTCTGAGTTCAATACCAGATGCCATGAAGCTCCTCCATCCACACTATATTCCCAATAGTTATTTTTTTTGTTTACTCTCATTATGGGAGTTACTCCGTTTGCTCCATCTTGCCCGGAAGCTTTGATCTTATTACCATCCGAGTCATACATATACTGACCATTGATAGTCCAGTAGAACACCCCATCTTCACCACGCTTTACTCCCATTGATGAATTTGTTCCGTCTGTTCCGTTTTTCAAGACAATCTTATCTCCATTACTCATTTCGAGAAGATAACCACTATTGTCATCGAGGGGGCGATAGCTTTTAATTGAAATATTGGAGCCTTGGGTCTCTAAAAGAGTTTTCATCGCCTTGATGTCTCTATTAGCTCCATCTGTCAATTTTTCAATCTTTGCCAGTCTGGTTTCAACTTCATCCAATCTTCTGTAAACATCCTCAAGATTACTGCAAGCCGATAGCATTAGCATACTAAGGAATAAAAAAAGCATTGTTGTGCATTTTGTTCTCATTAACTTCTCCTTTTTTTAGTTGTTAAAATATAGTTGTCTGATCTGTTCGATCTTCTTTCAAACTCAAGCCTCCCGATAAAGTGTAAATTTCAGAAACGGTTATCTGTTCTCAAGTAGTCCGAACTCCCTGTACAGTTATGCCGAGAGGATAAGCCTCTCATAAGAGATCTATTCCTGTTTTTTTAGAGAGCCAAACAATCTCCATACCAGACTTTACACCAACACAATTCAAGTATAAATGGTTTTTCCCGGCAAAGGTAATATTTATTGTGAATAAAGAGGAGCTTCTTTCCATTTTTTTATTCGGCACTTCCGACTTTATCCATTTGCACACATAATTGGCAAAAAAGTCGTTCAAAAGCACTCCTCGTAGATATACACCTTACAACGGATACATTGAAATGTTTCACATATTTCAGACTCATCCATCGGGGCATAAAGAAACGGTCCGAAGCCAAGTATTCACAGACTGAAAGGCGAACGCTTTAGAAGATACAACCTCTGCACATCAATCATAAAAGCACAAGCCGGCTCCTCCCTCAGACCATATCTACTCCGGCTTTACCGCAACACTTTCTACCCGACTCTGTCCAACGCTTTAAAAGAACAGCTTTCTGGTATTTTCATTTTGTTCATGCCATACTTTATATGGTTTAGAGAGCGAAAGCAAATACCTTTTTATGTATTTCCGAAAAAGTTGATTTATAAGACGTTGATAGAAAGGCGTATCAGCTGCCACTCTATCGTAATAGGTCTGCAGAGTGTCTCTCCTAAAATGCAGAATCTCTTCGAGATTATCTCCATCCGCATACAGCCCACAGTGATAGTTTCGCTCGGCAAAAGCTTTATCAGGAAAGTCGAGAGCGCCCAAGCCTCTTATCTTAAAGTTTTTCTCCAAAAGCTCCTTGTACGTTGTCCGGCAAGACTCTCCTCCTCCAAGATTAAAGATATGTCCTCTAAGCTCTTCCCGATGAGCCACGGCAGCCACTAAGGCACGAGCCGCATCTTGAGGTGTAATGATCTCTATGGGGGTAGACAAAGGCATATAGAACATAATCTTGGAGAAGTGATGGTTACTTGCACCCATCACCATAGTCAAGCGAAAGATGCTCCAGTCGAGCCTGCTTTTCTGGAGCAACTCTTCCATTCGGATTTTGCTCTCGCCGTAGTTGTCCGGATAAGGAGGAAGCAAAGGATCTCCGACACGAATATTCGGATTATTGAGCCGATCTCCATACACAGCCACAGAAGAGGTCATCACCACAAAAGCATTCGGGGAGTTTTTGGTCAGCAAGTCTATTAAGTTCTCCGTGCCGAAGATGTTCACTCTGAATGTCAGATTGGGATCTTCATAGGCCTTAGGAGGAATCACCGAAGCAGTATGAATACAGACATCTACGCCTTTGGTCGCTTCTTCCAGATCTTCCGGCCTTCTGATATCTCCGTAGAACGACTCAATACGATCCCGATACCTGTTCAGAAAAGCCTCGCTTTTACGAGTCTTCAAATCAAAAGCTCGGATATTGTACTTGTGCGACTCGGACAGAAAAAGCTCCAGCGCCCTACTTCCGACCGTCCCGGATGCTCCTGTAATCAGAATGGTTCGCTTCATATTGACATCTTCATTTTTTTGGTTTGTCATCACACACTTTCATATTATAGCCTCCTACGACTCTATCATTCACCGATCGGCTCAACACAAGGGGGATAAAAGGGGTGGTATACTCTGTCTCAAGACAGAAACTCTGCTTTTAGCCTCTTTCCTCTAAAAAAATCGACTTAGAGAAGAAGCCTTAGCTTGACATTCTGGCAACAACCATCTACCAATATTCTTCCGATTCTACTCTCCCCTGTTCAAAACAGAATAGACACCGAAGCTCCGGACTATTCTCAAAGGTGGGATACTACTTGGGAGAGCAAACGATACCAATGGTGAAAGCACTCTCTATCGTCTAAGCAATAAACCGACGAATCTGTTTCGGTCTTCTATCAAATCATTTTCTCTTACTTACATACAACACAAAAGTAACATTTTAAGTCCAATATATCAAATAAATAGCACCAAATATTTGCCCCATTTTCTTCTTTCGTTTCGTCTCCGAACAGGCTCTTTACAGCATCGCTCCTCGTGATCCGATTTGGCTAATTGAAATATCGTTGCTATCTTTGCGTACCAAATGGAAATAATGGTTCCTTGGCCGAGTGGTTAGGCAACGGTCTGCAAAACCGGAGACGGCGGTTCAAATCCGCCAGGAACCTCTACAACAGATGCTCCGAAATCTTTCAGTAAGGTTTCGGAGTATTTCTTTTTGGCTCTTTCTCTTTGTCTGCATATTTTCTTGGGCTTTTTATTTCGGTACTCTTATTCCCTCTCCCCAAAGGGTAAATCTCCTCCCAGAAAAACGTTCTCTGTTTTGAGAAAAAAGGGCAAGCCTATACCCCGTTTCTCTTACCCGAAAAGAGGAGGTTTCCAAAACTCATTTTTATATATTCCATCCCGAAAAATGCTCACTTTTTTCGGCCTCTCTATTTTGATCAGAGGGGTCGTTTTCAGAGCACGACCAAATTGTTAAATCAGAGCTGTTTTATTAACACAATTTCCGATACCTGCTAAGCAAAAACGCTAAACGAGCATATTCTTTTGGCTTAACGTGTTTAATTTTTCAATGAACACGTTTACCGATTTCATTAAACACGTTTACCGGATTCAAATTTTTTCCAAATTCGCGATTTTTCATAATCACATTATTATCAACCCCTTATAGAGGAAAAATCTCTTTTTGCTCTTGAAACAGGAGAGCCGACGAAGCCATTCAAGAGAAATGTCGGGACTCCATTTTTATATAAAAGTTCCCGACAAAAAAGGTGCTTTTATAGGGGTACGGTTACTCCAAAAGAGTACCGATACCTTTGATGATCCACATCAACGCACCCACGATATTGAGCGACACTTCCGGAGCAGCTTTATTGGTTATCGGGTTGTATCGGTATGCCACTCCCAGCTCAACCGGTCCGCAGCCCGGAATATTATAGCCCAAACCGCCTCCAAGAACGGGTGAGTAGAGCAGCCCGTAACGTTGAGGGAAATATCCGGGTAGAGAAGTGAAAGAGCTTGCCGCCGATCCGTAGAAATAGACTCCGGCATCCATGGTGTACTGAAGCCTTAGACCTCCGTAAAACTCACGCCCGGAAAACTGCGATGCATACGGAAGCGTGAAAAAGGAAGCACCTCCGTCAAGGTTGAGCCTGAGGTTTTGCGTGAGAAGGATTTGGGAATGAAGTCTGGGATTGATATAGGTCTGCCCCATGTAAGAGCCGAGCGCAACACCTCCCGTAAGTATCCACTTCTCCGTGGGAGTGTAGCTAAGGCCGGAGTAGATCTCTCCAAACTTTTGGTGTGTAGGAAGATGAAAAGAAGAGAGCTGCCCCATGGAGAGATCGTTGTTCCAAGAAAGCTCTTTGCGCAACTTGAGATCAATGCCGATGGTACGGGAGTCGTGCCGGGTGTTAAAGGCATCTTTCCATTGATGGCTTGAGGCATGCGATTCGAGCCGGAAGCCATTCCAGTCCACCTCCAAAAGTTTAGGGCTGTTGAGCTGAAAGTTGAAAGCCGGAATGCCAAACTGAGAACCGGAGAAGCGTCCCTGCATTGGTCTTCTCCCCTCTTGCTTTATGCCGGCAATATCCACCGTAGGGCGGATGTCGTCTATCTGCTTCCGAACCTGTTTCAGAAGCGCTTCCTCCAGATCTTTAGAGAGCTTGTTGCCCTCAATGCCTTTGCGTTTGAGAGTATCTGTCGGTATAGAGCCGTCCGTCTGAGCCGCTGCGGTAGTAACGATAAAAGCCATCGCAAGCAAGACCAAACAGATGAATGGTTTCGGGAAAGGGCTACACTTCATCACTTGTAAGAGTTATTCTCTATTGTATATGGATGCAACTTATCGGTTCAAAGGTAGAAAAATATAAGTTGAACGGCAATGACAACAATTATAAATAAGCACTCTTTTCACATTCAAGAAGTTAAATATAAAAAAATCCTCCCCGGAAGAGGACGCTGTCTGTGTCCCGACCGGAGAGGATATGCTCTTGCTTCATAAAACCTCTACTTATGGAGGCAGGATATTACCTCACATCTTTCACCTTGATGATGATCTTCCTCTGCACTCCTTCCCCTACAAGCGGAGAGTGGGGGTCTTCGGGAAAAACGATGGTAAGCGTCCCCACGGGCATCGGCAGCGTAAGAGCCGGAGTGTCTTCCCATAGGAGATAATCGCCTTCCGCATCATAAGGCTGACGGATGCTCTTACAGAGATCTTCCGAACTCCAGCCCATATTTTCGTCGAGTCTTAACGGCACATGGATGTCTATGTACTCCCGATGCTGCTCCATAGGGATAAGTCTGTCGGGAGACATAGCTACCTCTGCGACGTTGGCATATATGTTGTCCCCGTCTATCTCGTTTCGTCCCGTAGGCAGAGCGGACAGATCGGTGCTTCTAAGCCAACCGGCTACCGCTTTGAAGTGCGGATTCAACGGGAAGTATCTTTCAAGCTGTTCTAACGTTGTGATAATCATGTTTTGTAAAAAGTGATGAGGTTAGAAATTTTCGCTCTTCATGTCCACATACTTAGGGCGAAGGATGGTGATCTGTAGCAGTAGTGCCACCAGGACGATACCGGCAAGCATGGCAAATCCAAGCCCTAAGTTGCCCTCTCCGGTCCATGCACCGAGTACCTGAGTAATGAGTGCGCCGGAAAATACTCCTACCATGTTCATGAAACCATAAGCGGTAGAGCGAAGATTATCCGGGACAAACTGGCAGAGGATAGGCATATTGTTGGCATCGAACATACCGTATCCCACCCCGAAACATAGGGCTGCACCGATGATCGTAACCATACCATGCCCCAAACCTAAGAAGATAAGCGCAGGGATGGTGAGTGCCAAACCTATGGCTCCGATATAGACACGCCCTCTGAGATTGCGCTGTACCCAACGGTCGCTAAGCATACCGCCCACAATGACACCGACGAAAGAAGAGAAGGCGATAGATATAGTGCTCAACGGTCCGGCGTGTTGCATGTCTATGCCAAGGCTGTCTCGGAAAAGTGTCGGCAACCAGTTTTTGGTAGCCCATCCGGGTAGGCTCGGTGCGGCAAAGTAGATGAGGATAACCCAGAAAGCGACATTGCCGAACAGTCTTTTCAGTCCCTTACCAAACGGAATGGCATCAGGATTGGAAACAGCACTTTTCTGTCCGATGACTGAAACCTCTCTCTTGTCCCGAAGAGCCATGGCAAGCACAAAGGCATAAACGACTCCGGCAAGACCGAAAGAGATAAACGTGGTCTGCCAACTGAAGTGATGCGCCACGGTAGCCCCGAAGCCGCCCAGTGCCTGACCCATGTATAGACCGGTCATGTGTATTCCCACGGCAAGAGAGCGTGTCCGCCCGGTGTGGTACTCGGTGATGAGAGCTAGTCCGGCAGGAATATAGAGAGCTTCGCTGATGCCCATAATGGCACGAAGAACAAAGATCGTATTGTACGAAGAACTCATCCCCATAAGGAATGTAACGGCAGACCAGACAAGGAGACTGCCTACAATGAGCCATTTCCTACTCATGCGGTCGGCTATGACTCCCGCTAAAGGACTCATAAGACCATATATCCATAGGAAAACTGCCATGAGATAGCCAAAATACTTAGGGTCTTGAAGCTCGGATATATCCACCTTCATGCTGTCTGCCATAGTGGATAACATCTGTCTGTCAAGGTAGTTGAGCAGAGCCACAACCCAAAGGAGTGCGACCACTATCCAGGGATATATCTTTCCTGTGATCTGTTTTGATGTTGTCATAAGAGTATAATGTCTGTGATATAAGCATTAGGGCCGCCCCTTCTAACGGCAAAGACCGAAGGAGCGACCCTAAAGTTAGTCATATTCTTATCTTATTCGTACCCTTCGGTTTGCTTGATAAACTCAGGGTCTTCTGCTATCATTTCTCTGGAGATAGGATAGTAGATGAGGTGTTTTTTGTTCTTGTCGAGCTTCTTGACATACTCGAACAC
Organism: Porphyromonas sp. COT-108 OH1349; assembly: GCF_000768755.1. Classification (NCBI taxonomy): domain Bacteria; kingdom Pseudomonadati; phylum Bacteroidota; class Bacteroidia; order Bacteroidales; family Porphyromonadaceae; genus Porphyromonas; species Porphyromonas sp. COT-108 OH1349. Next base: position 92,966 of record NZ_JRAH01000019.1, read on the forward strand.
AAGATCGTCTCCTGCACGAACAAGATCCCACCAACGTTTGCCTTCTCCGATGAACTCTTTCAGACGCTCATCCAATATGGCTCGCTTGCCTTGAAGCTTGTCTCCATTGTGAACATACTTCTCGAAATCGCTCTCCTTTGCAGCACGTTGGCGCACTTGGTTGATCTCTGCTGAAGGATCTTCTCCAAGCTGATTCTTCGCTTCCGCAAGTAGGAGCAGAGCATCGGCATAACGGTAGATCGGAATATTTTCGTAGTACTTACGAGATCCGTCGCTCTCCAATACACCCATGAACTTAGCGAGGATAGCACCGCGATAGTTCTTTTCATCCTTAAGATTCTTCGGGTCATACTCTCCCTGTTGAGAGAAGAAGAGGATGAAAGTATCCTGTCTCTTGTCCGGAGTTGAGTAGAGCTTTTCTATAATATCAAAGGAAACACCGTTTCTGTTGTGTCCGTTGAACTTGTACTTCTCAAGCTTTTCACCATTCAAATCCACAAAATTGGCAACGTCTGTGTTACGTGCCGTAAACGTGAAGTAGAAGTGTTGAGCCTGATCTTGTTGGTAGTCTATCGTGAAGATAAACTCCTTATTGCGTTCATTGGAAAGACCCCAAAGGCTCTCGTAAGAAACCAAAGAGTAACCCTCTATGGCAGATAAAGCTTCTTTCGCAGCACGGAAGTCTGCATCTCCACCGCCTAATACCTGACCCTTCCAAAGGAGAGCATCGCCTTTGAGCATAAGAGTCGCAGCTTTTGACCAATACACTTGGTTGTTTTTCCACTTACCATTTGTGCCGGCATAAAGCTCTAAAGACTTTTCGATATCCTTGAGGATAAGAGCCATAACATCCGCTTTGGGCGAACGTGCTCTACGCAGTTTGGAAACATCCTTAAGCTGCTCTTCGTTCAGAGGTTCTGTAGTGATGATGACATCTCCCCACGCTTTAAGCATGGTGTAGTAGATAAAAGCACGCATACCGTAAGCCTGCGCCATCATGTTGGAACGCTCAGACTCGTTGCCGAATGGCGCTCTCGGTGCATTGGTAATAAAGTCATTCAACTGGTGGATATAGCCATAGAAGCCAGCCCAATTGGTAAAGACGGTATTCGTTGCATTGAAATCGTTATCGATGAGTATCTGATTTTGGGCAGACTCTGTGGTTATACCACCCCAAATATCCGATCTTGCTTCTCCCATTAAATAGAATGTCGATACAAAATTTCTGAACTGCGCAGCCAAACCAACGTGTGCGCTTCGTACTCCTTCTTCTTGTTCCCAAAATCCGTTGTACGTAAGTTCTGATTTAGGCTTGAAGTCCAAGTTACAAGCCGTAGCGATGACTGCAATCAGAAGTGTATATATATACTTTTTCATATTTTAATCAGTCTCAAAAGTTAGAAAGTAAGATTTAGACCCAAGGTGAATGTCTTAGGAAGCGGATACCTTCCGGTATCAGATCCTCTGTTTTCCTCCGGAATGCTACCGGAATACTTGGTAAAATAGTGCAGGTTAGCTCCTGTAATATAGAATCTCGCATCTTTGATAAGCTTGTTGAAGATCGGCTTACCAAGTGTATAGCTGAGTGTTACTTCACGTAGAGCGAGATAGTCGCCCTTTTCCAATGTTCTTGTAGAGCTGTTCACGAAGTCTCCTTGGTCGGACCCTGCTGCAAGGTGATTCTTTTGCGGGTCGGTAAATCCGTAACGAGGGATATTGGAATCCGGGTTGGTAGGAGACCATGTATCTTTAATCTCCACAGGGCCATTCTGATTACCTTGTGTCTGAGCCAACCCCTTCATACGGCGACCGTTTACAAGATAGTGTCCTACGGCAAAGTCCGTCTTCACATAAAGAGAGAAGCCTTTGTAGTTAAGGTCAGTAGAAAGACCTCCAACAAGCCATGGAGTAGTACGTCCAACCACTATGCGGTCGCGGCTATCTATAATATTGTCTCCATTAAGGTCTTTCCAGCGAGTGTCTCCCAAGAAACGTTTTGTCTTGTTATAGGCAAACTCTACTCTGCGATCCTTGTGTTCGTCAAGTTCGGCTTGTGTTTTATACACACCGTCAAAGACATAAGCAGTAACAAGATCGTAGCCAAGGCGTTCTCCTTCTTGTAGTCCTCCCACGTAGATAGTCTTTGTAGGATCGTTAGGAGACCAGATCTCTCTACCGCCTTGTCTGTTCTTATCAAGACCATTATTCGGAAGAGACTTTGCGTAAGACTTAACAGACGCAAAATTGGCGTTGATGTTCCACTTGAAATCCTTGGTCTTGATTGCTTCTGCATTGATTTGCAGCTCGAATCCCCTGTTTTGAAGCGTACCGTTGTTGGTCTTAATGCCTGAGAAACCTGTCCATATAGGAAGCGTTTGGTCTGCCAACTTATCCATAACATCACGTATGAAGAAGTCTCCGATCAAGGTAATTCTGTTGTTGAACAATCCTAAATCAAGACCGGCATTAAGTGTAGTAGATCTTTCCCAACGAAGTCCGAGGTTTGGAAGAGCTGTATTGACATATCCCTTTTCCGAGTTGTAAGTGTTTGTCAAGCTGTACAAACCTTGAACCGTATAGTTGCCAAGAACGTCGATATTACCATTAACACCATAGCTCAAACGTGGCTTCACGCGAGAAAGGTAGCGAACAAGAGACTCGTTTTCTCTGAAGAACTGTTCGTTGTGAAGGTTCCATCCCACAGAAACACCGGGGAAGAAGCCGTACTTATTTGTACCCAAACGAGATGTTCCATCGTATCGGAATGTGAAGCCGAACAGATAACGGAAGTCGTAGTCGTAGTTCACTTGTCCGAAGATAGAAGCAATAGCATACTCTGTTTTTGAAGAAGATGGTTTGCCGGAAGCCTCTGCTCCTGCATTCATGGTGTGGATAAGGTCTGTCGGCGAAAGTCTTGTAGAAGCATCGAAGGCAAATCCGGAGTTGATGAAATACTCTGACCCTAAAAGGGCAGCTACGTTGTGCTTGTCGAAGAAACGGTCTCGATAGTTTGCAAGAGCCGTAAACTGGTTACGCAACAAACGGTTATGTCCTACCGAAGATGTTCTGTCTGTTCTGAGTGTTCCACCTTCAAGATAAGCCTTGTTGAAGGCCTCGTCGGAGTCGTTTACCGTAAAGTGGCTGCCCTTTGCAGTCAATGTGATCTTATCGGTAAGATTGTAGTCCAACTGAACATTCGCACTCAAGCGTTGTTCCAGGTTGGTTGCAGGGAACTTGTCATGGTAATAAAGCGGGTTACCGAAGTTGTAGCTTGTTCCCGGATGCGGTTTATCCGAGTCTGTTCCATCCGGATTGGTGTACCAGATACGAGTGGTCGGAGCCATACCGGCAGAACGTTGGAACAGATCGTATATTGCGGTATAAGGGTTGTTCAAGTTGGAATGTGCATAAGCCACACTGGAAGAAACCTTGATTCTGTCCGTAATCTTATAAGAGCCGTTAAATGTTCCGGATACACGCTTAAAGCCCGACCCTACAACGAGACCCTTATCATCCAAAAGACCAAGACCGAGATAGTAAGTCGCTTTATCGTTACCACCGTCAAAAGAGAGCGTATAGTCTTGAGCGTAGCTGTTTTGATAGAAGAGCTGAGAGTGGTTGTTCGCCTGGAAGATGAGCTTCTTGGTAGGATCCAACGGGTCTTCGATAGAAGTCCAAGTACCTTTACCGAGAAGGTGTTCATTCTCCGGAGTGAGATACATGGTTGTGTAGATGCTGTTGGTTGCGTTGTTTCCTACACCGGCACCATTGCTTCCGTTCAAGAATGCAGAGAAAACATTCGGGTCGTTACGAACAATCTGAGTATCCTTTATCGCCAAACGGTTGAAGCGAACATAGTCCTCCGCACTCAAATAAGTCATCGGGTCTATCGGACGATTATTGAAAGTGTACTTGGTACGAAAGACTATACTGGAGCGTCCTGCCTTACCTTTCTTTGTGGTAACGAGGATAACGCCATTTGCCGCACGAGCACCATAGATGGCGGTAGAAGCAGCATCCTTCAACACTTCCATAGACTCGATGTCGTCCGAATTGAGTGCGTAGAATGAGCTTGGCACTCCGTCCACAAGGATAAGAGGTGCGCCGGAACCATCGAAGCTGGTACCACCACGCAATACCATGGAAGGAGTAGAACCGGGTTGCCCTGTATTTTGAGTTACCTTAAGACCCGGAATAGTTCCTTGCAACGCTGTGGCTGCATTCGATCTGGGTGCACTCTCCAATACTTTTGTGTCGAGCTTCGATACGGAAGTGGTCATCTGGGCACGCTTCTGCGTAGAGTAGCCCGTTACGACTACTTGGTCCAACACCGTGGAGTGTTCCTTAAGAACAACGTTGATGATCGTGCGTCCGTTCACACGTTCCTGCTGTTCTTCCATTCCGGCGTATGTAAATCTCAAAACGGCATCTTTGGCAACGTTTTCGAGCTTAAACTCTCCTTTCACATTCGTGTACATACCACGAGCAGTACCCATCACACGGACAGTAACGCCAGCCAATGGTTCTTTGTTTGTACCTACCACTTTTCCCGACACGGTGATACCCTGTGCATAAAGGGAAAGAGGAAGGAGCATGAGCAGCATGAGCAACATGCTTCGGAACGCATGATGCGTGCATTTAATCTGTTTCATGATCTTGCAAAAATTATTGATTTGAATTAAACAGTATTTTTATGTCTTTTCTATTGCTTACTTATCTCATCGCACAGAAGCGATGCCTTGACTAACATTCTGGGGATATGGAACGGTCCCTTGAAGATATTTCCCTTTGCAGGCTGTGCCACCGTACCATCGCGATGCAGATAGCCGTACCACTCTCCATACTCTTTATCGGGGAAGTGTGCGTATGTCCAGTCGTGTACCTTCTTGTGCCAGTCGAGATACTTCCTATCACCTGTCAGCTTATAGGCATAAAGCAGGGCTATGATCGCCTCCGTCTGAGGCCACCAGAACTTCATGTCCTGAGAGTAGTCCTGATGAGGGAATCCCTTGGCATCTTTGAAGTTGATGATACCACCATACTCCTCATCCCATCCCCACACCAAAGCATCATCGAGAATGGTAAGCCCGAACTCTTTCATCTCCTCTGCGATGGAGAGTTGTGGGAACAATGCTGCGGCTTCCATAAGAAACCATGCCGTCTCTATGCAGTGTCCCGGATTGATGGTGCGCCCCATGCAGCTGTCTATCATCGTTCCGTCGCGGTTTACAACCTCCAGCAGCGTGCGGTACTCCGGTTTATAGAGTTTGTTCTTTATCAGATCAAACGAAGTGCGAACCTGTTCCGCAAGAGCCGGATCGTCCGAAACATCGCTTATGACACCTGCCACACCAAGCATGATCATTGTGGGGCTGTGTCCTATGCAGTCCATCACCGGAAGATATTTCGGTTCCAAGACTCCCGGAGTAGATAGCCACTCCTGCATCTTCTTGAACAACCTCACCGCTTTCTCCGCATACTCCCGATCTCCGGAAGCCTTGGCATACTCTGCAAAAGCGATTGCGGCGAACGACTCGCTGAATATGTATCTTCTCTTTCTCAGGGGAGTCCCGTCCGCCATTACTTCAAAGAACATCCGTCCATCTTTATCGAAGCAGTGTGCTTCCAAGAAAGCGATGATATGTTTGGATGCATCGAGCCACTCCTGCCTTTTCTCTATATTATTATAGGCATAGGCAAAAGAGAATGCTCCCCGTCCTTGAAACCAGACAGACTTTGTACCATCCATCAGTGTGCCGTCTCTGTCCACACAGGTATATATCCCTCCGTGAACACGATCCAGACCATATTTTAGCCAAAAAGGAAGTATATCCTCCTTCAACTGAGAGGAATAAACCTCTCTATACTGCTGTATCTCCATTTTCTACTCCGTTACAGCTTATTGCAGTGAGTAAAAAAGTCTATGGCTTCAAGATCCGCAAGAAGCTGCTTCTCTTCTTGTTCCGTTACGTTACGGAATGGAGTTCTGTTCGGACCGAGATCAAGCCCGATAAGCTTCATGATACGCTTTCCGCCCACAATGTTTCCTCTGTACTTTACAATGACATTGATCACATCCTGAGCATAGTTTTGCAAGCGACGAGCCTCTGCAATGTCTCCCTTTTTCCACGCTTCTATGATACCCACAAGGCATCTGCCGTTGTAGTTGGTAGTACCACCGATACCGCCTTGCGCACCTCCCATGACAAGAGAAGAGAGGATAGTCTCATCCTGACCATGCAGCATATCATACTTTCCGTCCTTGTAGAGCATACACTGGTTGTATTCGTAAAGGCTCTCGAAGGTGTACTTGATTCCGGCAAACGTAGGCACTTCCACCTCCATCTGCTTGATAAACTCCAACATAGGCAGGAATGCTCCGTTGAATGCAGGGATATGATAATAGTAGAAAGGAAGCTCCGGTGCTCCGGCAGCTATCTCCTTGCAGTACTGTACCAGCTCTTCCACTCTGCCGATCTTCGGAAATGGAGGTGCCATGGCACCGATACCGAACGCGCCGATCGCTTGGGCATGTTCCGCCAATCTGCGACTGCTCTTCACGCAAGTGGATCCGACGTGTACAATCAACTTGAAATCGTCCCACTTTATGGCAGATTTCCAAGCATCCGCAAGCTGGATGCGCTCTTCTTCCGTAAGCATATAGCCCTCGCCGGAAGAGCCATTGATGAAAACACCTGAAAGTCCGTTCTTATGCAGCATCTCTGCATAAGCCGGGATCTTTTCGTAGTTCACTTCGTGCGTATCCTTGTGGAACGGTGTAAATGGAGCATCTATAAGCCCCTTTATTTTCTCAAAAAACATGGTAATAAAGTTTGTCTATTCTTCTATAAAAGGTGTATTCTCTCTTTGTGAAACCATTATGACGCAAAGATAAGTATAGTTTTTATTCAATCGTTATATTTTATCTCCCAATTTGAGAACAAACTTTGATTGTAAATTTTAATTAGTAAATATTTTAAGTCAAATCGAATATTATTATAGCCAGCCGGCATATTTTCTAAAAATATAGACAGATAGAAAAGCAGAAAAAAGCGATTGGCAGAGAAGCAAATATCGGATAGAAATCGGGATAAACGTTAAGACTATTTGATTTTATCGGCAGAGACGCGATGCTCGCCACTCATTATTTCTTTGATAAACGTTAAGACTATTTGATTTTATCCCGTTTAGAAAATGAGTTCATAAGGTTCGGAAGTTCAAGTCAAGGCTTAAAGGTTGCGATTCAAACTTTGATTGATAAAAATCAAGGCTCGGTTTCTGTCCGTCACGCCGTGAAAATGAGATTTGAGCGGATTAAACCGAATTTATATCCCTGTTAAAACAATGTTCTTAAAGCAGTCGGCACAAGTTTGTCAAGCGGTATATTTCCCCGAAAAAGCGACAAAAAAAACCTTGAAAACAGAGTCTCGTCTCCTGCCTTCAAGGTTCATAGGAACAGCCGAATGGTTCCCGGCTACTTCTTTCTATTTTTTCTTTGGATGAAGTAGCGGATATTCCGCTTCATTCCACTCCATTTGGTGCGCGTGAGAGAGGTGCCGAAGAACATGTCTCCATACTCTTTCTCCTCCATTTTGGAGAGCATCTCCAGCGAAAGATCGAGCAACGACTCTTTGGGCAGCAGCTCCAACTCCGTCGTCGGAGGTACGTTCTTGTTATAGGGACACACATCCAGACAGGTGTCGCAACCCACAAGACGAGAAGCCATTTTGCTGTTGATCTCTTCGGGGATCTCTTCCGAGCGGTTTTCTATCGTCCAATAGTTGATGCACTTTCTGGCATCCAACGAAAAGGGAGACAAGGCTCCCGTGGGGCAGGCACGGACACAGCGGTCGCACTCCAAGCAGATGTCCGCTCCGGTATCGGGGAAAGAGAGTGCCTCTTTTCGAGGGAGATCGGTTACCCTTACGGAGGTAAGCAGAGATCCTATCACGCACCAAGAGCCCATGCCGGGTACTATCAGGCAGGTGTTCTTTCCTATCTGCCCCACCCCTGCACGTGCTGCCCAATATCTTTCGGGTATGGGTGCGGTGTCCGTTACACCCCTGTAAGTGTGGGGAAATCTCTGAGAAAGTTTTTCGGCAAGCATCTCTATCCGTTTTTTCAACACCTTGTGGTAGTCTCGCCCTAAGGCGTACTTCGTAATCTTCGGAGCGGATGCCGCCTGCTTCTGAAGAGGAGCGTAGCTCAGTGCGATGATGATAAGTGAGTTGGCTTCGGGCAGTAAGGCTTTGGGGGTTCGCCGTACATCTTCGTAGCGGGTCAGGTATTCCATATCCGCGTGTTGCCCTTCCTCTATCCAGCGATCGAAGCGCTGCTGATACCATGAATCCACATCGGGATTTTCCTCAAGGTCTATTACGCCGATGTTGAATACATTGATCTCCTCTGCCAGAGCTTTGAGGTCTGAAAAAGAAATGGTTGGGAAAGACATCTGTTAACGCCTGATCTACCGGAAAAGAGAGAATGTGTATCCCTCCGAAAGAAGAAAGTCTATGGCTTTAGGCAGGGCATATCTCAGATTTGCCTCGCTTTTGATGGAGTCGTGAAAGACAATGATAGAGCCGTTCTGCACGTACTTGCGGACGCTTTCGAGTGTTCCCTCCGGAGTCTGACACTTGCTGTAATCTCGTGTAACGATGTCCCACATCACCATTTTATATCTCCTCCTAAGACGGAAAAACTGACTCCATCTGAGGTGTCCGTGAGGAGGTCGGAAGAGAGAGGTGTTGAGCCATCTGTCTGCCTTCTCCGTATTTTCGATGAAAGCATTGAAGCCCACTTTCCAGCCCTGCAAGTGATTGAAGGTGTGGTTACCGATGTCGTGCCCTTCCGCTTTGACCTGTTGGAACACCTCCGGATATTTCCGGACATTATCCCCTACACAAAAGAATGTAGCCTTTACCCCTTTCTCTCTAAGCACGGAAAGCACCCAGGGTGTAACCTCCGGTATGGGTCCGTCATCGAATGTAAGATAAACGACCTTCTTGTCTCTTTGAGGAAGACGCCACAATGCGCCCGGAAAAAGGGCACGATAAAGCCGGGGAGGATGCTCGACCAAGGCAGTACACCAAGCAGGCCACATCCCTTTACGTCTACGAGTTTCCACCGAAATAGCTGAGATATTTAAGAACGTCCGGCTCTATGGACTTGTAGTATTCCTCGTTATAAATCTTGCTGATACGAGCTATCGTAGTAGAGACAAGAAGGGCTTCGTCTATCTCTCTTGAGCTTCCGGTCTGTCCGTCGATGGATTGCGAAGCCGCCCAACGCAGAATATCAAGAGAGCGGGATACCATCTCTTTGGAAAGAGCAAGTGCCTCTTCTTCCATGCCTGCATTATAAAGCGCATCCACCATCGGGATAGAGGTGCGTGTGTGCGGTATCACTTCAGCCGGCAACACCTGCAAGCCTTTCTTGAGAACCTCTTGAGCGCGAACGGTATCGCCCTTTGCCACCAAAGCATTGGCAAGTACGGCAAACACTTCTGTCCTGTATCCTTCAAACATTCGTCTCGCATTCTCATCCATGTAGACGCCTTTGCGATCCGCGCCACCCCATCTGAACTTGTTCATGACATTGTCATACATTCTCTCCGTATCCACTTGGGTAGCGATGCTGTCGCCTGCACGGAAAGGAAGTACCCTGTATGCAAGACCGGTCTGACGGAAGTACGGCTTCATGCCAACGTATTCACTGTCCGGTACGGTAGTGCAATAGTAGATAGGACGTTCAAAGTTGTTGTTCGCCATGATATTCAATATCACACTCTCGTGTTTACCTAAAAGCTGTTTCTCTTTCATGTTGAAGATCATCTTTCGAGAGGTCGGGATGAATGCGGTATCGGCAGGATAGATCGCGCCTTTACGGATCAGATCATCCGGATCATATTGTAAGCTGAACGTTTCGGTGGGGATATAGTCTATTTGACGATTGACATTCGGCAATGTTTTATTCTTCGGATCTGTGCTTGTAGCGAAATCGAGAGCCTTGTCGAGCGCAACGGTATCTTGCAGGATAGGCACCACATAAATCACGGAGAGCTTCTCCCCGGCATACTGATTCGGATGCCAGCTTATCGGAAGCGCTTTACTGTCGTACATATCCTTCTTCATCTGATCCACGTACCAGTCTGCTTGCAAGTACGAAGTATTACATACCCTGAGGTCTCGACGTACTCCTTCCACCTCTTGAGCGTACCAAAGTGGGAACGTATCGTTGTCTCCGTTACAGAAGATTATGCCATTGGGGTCGCAAGATTCGAGATAGTTGTATCCGAAATCCGAAGCCAGCGTACGCCCATGCCTGTTGTGATCATCATAGTTCTGCGCAAAGACAAGAGCCGGAACGAACATACAGAGCAGCGTTGCTATGATCGGAGCTTTCTTGCTTTCTGTTCCCTTGAAAACGTAATAGTCTATAATCTCACTGATATATGCCACTCCGAACGCAATCCAAATAGAGAAAGCGTAGAAAGAAGCGGCGAAAGTATAATCTCTTTCACGTACTTGGTAAGGCGACTGATTGATGTACAGGATAATGGCCAAACCTGTCATAAAGAAGAGCATGAATACGATAAAGAGTGTTTCCAGGCTCTTCGGACTCTTGGACGCATTCCTGGAAACGAGCAGGAAGAATATACCCAGCAGACCCAAAAGGAACGGCAGCATGAAATACTTGTTCTGTCCCTTGTTCTGCTTCATGTGCTCCGGCATGCTATCCAGATCTATACCGAGCAAAATGTTATCCAGCGGAGTGATACCGGTGATCCAGTTTCCTCTTGTCGCTTCACCCTGTCCGGCAAGGTCATTTTGCCTTCCGCTGAAGTTCCACATAAAGTATCTCCAGTACATGTAACCCACTTGGTAACGGAAGAAATAGGTAAGATTGTCTCCGAAAGTAGGCACCACCACGGTCTTCATCTGCCCACCATCGTTCACGCTCATCGTTCTTCCCTTGTGGTCGCTCCACATTTTGTAACCTTGTGGAAAGTGTGCCTGCGTGCTGTTAAAGACACGAGGGAAGAGCATATTCATATCCGATCTGTATACCGGCTCCTGTACTGTCAGTTTTTCGTAGCGGTCTTTGTCTGTCTCGGAGCTCTTTGAAGCGCGCTGCCACTGTACCGACTCTTTGAACTTAGTGGAGCCGTCGCTGTTTCTTTCCGGCAAAGACGCATAGGTTTTACCATAAAGATGCGGAGTGGATCCATACTGCTCACGAGAAAGATACCTCTTCAAAGTAAAGACATCTGACGGATTGTTCTGATTGAGTTGAATATCCGAATTGGCACGGATAAGGATTACCCCATAAGTGGATACACCGACAAAAAACACCGCAAGGCAGAGCATTGCCAGATTCATCAGCTTTGAGGTGAAAGAGGGACGGGTAAATGCCCACCATGCGATAAGCACAATGATAAGCACCGGCACTATCCAGCTGCTTCCCATGAAAGGGATACCCATCAGGATCACCACAACAAGGAAGATTGCCTGCATCAATCGTCTTCTCGGTTCGATGCGGATACTCTCCACATAACCCACGATGAGCAGTAGAGAAAGTACTATCAGATAGAGGATAAGACCGCTGTTGAACGGCAATCCCAAGAGGTTCACGGTAAACAGCTCAAACATTCCCGCCACAGCCGGAGCACCCTGAACGATACCGAACATAACGATAGCGATAAGCGCAAAAGAGCCCAACAGAGCCCCGATAGAGCCTTTGAAGGTTGGGTTAGGAGATCTCTTGTAATAGTAGATAAGCCCCATCGCCGGCAAGCAAAGCAGATTGAGCAAGTGTACTCCGATGCTAAGCCCCATCAGGTAAGCGATACCCACAATCCAGCGATCCGCCGTACTGCTGTCCGCAGCCGCTTCCCACTTGAGCATGAGATAGAATACAAGCGCCGTAAAGAGGGATGAAAAAGAGTAAACCTCTGCCTCCACCGCGCTGTACCAGAACGTATCGGTAAACGCATAGAGCAGAGAACCCACCAGGGCAGACCCTAATGCCACATAGCTCATATAGCCTCCCATGCGACCCTCAGCCTGCTCCTCTTCCGAGCGCACAAAGCATCGGCGCACAAGGTGAGAGATACTCAAGAAGAGCAGCATCACGGTGGCACCACTCATCAGTGCGCTCACCGTATTGGCTGCAATGGCTACATGATTGGAGCCGATGGGAAGAATGGTAGAGAAGAAGTTGTACACCAACATATAGAATGGTGCTCCGGGCGGGTGTCCGACCTCCAAACGGTCGAATGTGGTAATAAACTCCGGACAGTCCCAAAGGCTGGAACTCTTCTCCATAGTCAGGATATAAACAATAGAAGAGAGTAGCATCACCACCACTGCTCCTATCATCTCTATTCTCTTGAATATCTGTTGTTTCATACTTCTGCTGTTTTTACTACGTTTCAGAGTAGTTTAGCCGCAAAGTTAATCATTTTGACGCATTTGGTACATCTATTCTCCGTTTATGCCTATCCCTTTCCCCTTTTCTTCCATTCGCCTCTCCTCAAAAAAGTCAAAACCATGTCCCGATTTCCCGACCGCAATAGGGCATTCGAGACGGGAGCTTTTATATAAAAACGGATACCTGAAAATCTCTCCGAAAAGATCGTTCCGAAATCCGATTTTTGTACTCAAAGGAGAAGACAGTTCCGTAAACATCATGTTTCCAGAGCAATATGAAAAATCTCAAATTCGGAAAAAATTTTTCTTCAGTCCGTTTCATGGGGCTTTTTCGCGTTAATTGGTGTAAATTTTAACACCCTTTCCTGTGAACGTTTCCTAATAAAGAAATCTGCCTTTTCAGGGGCTTTTTAGGGCAAAAATACATAAACGATTGATGTTTAGCGTTTTAATGATTTTAGCTAAACACGTTAATCGAATCCGGTAAACGTGTTTAATGAAATCAGTAAACGTGTTCATTGAAAAATTAAACACGTTAAGCCGACAAAATATACTGCTTTATTGTTTTGGCTTAACAGCTATCGGAATTTGTGTTAATAGAACGGGGTAGATTTAACAATTCGGTCGCGCTCTGAAAACGACCCCTCAGAGCAAAATAGAGAGACCGAAAAAAGCGAGCATTTTTCGGGATGGAATATATAAAAACAGAGTTGAAGAGGGAGGTATAAGGCATGCTTCGGAGCATAAAAAATGATCCCGAAAAGAGCATCTCTTTCCGGGATCATTCCATAACATATCGTTCGGTAGGTGTCCTACCTGTAAATCTTCTTGGGATCTACCACAACCACCTCTCCAAGCTTTGCAAGAGCTTTCATATCGAGCTTCTTAGGATTGCCCACTACGACATAAGCCCTCGGATGACTCTGCTGTAACTTCTCCGATATATACCGGGCAAACTCCGGTCTGTCCACACTCTCTATCCGGTTCAATAACCAAAGAGCCGGATCTTCATCGAAGCCGCGTCTTACGGCTCTCACCGCCATCTCACTCTTTTTACGGAATGTAGGATAGTTGTTGGATGCGGCACTTCTGAGAGCTTCTTGTGCATACTCTATCCGCCCTGCATCTTCGGGCTTGACGCTCAATAGGGAGTCGAGCAGCAGCAAAGCCTCCGTAGCCTTGTCTCCCTGCGTGGAGAGATGCGCCTCCAATATGGTTGCTTTGCTTGTCTGAGCACGTTTGGAGGGGAGATAGCTCACGGAGTATGCTCCGTATGCAAGCGATCTCAACTCGCGCACTTCCTGGAAAAGCAAAGAGTTCATACCGCCTCCCAAATAGACTCTGTAAAGTTCGAGATAAGCACGCTCCTTGTCGCTCTCGAAAGGAGGAGCAAAGAGATAACCTTTGATAATGGTCTGCGTGCTCTTCTTGTCGGGCAAGATGTAGAGGTAGGGCTTCTCAGGCACAACGGCATCAAGGTCTATGGGATTGGCTGTCCGCTCTTCGACCTTATCCAAAGGCAGGTACTGCTTCAGCAATGAAGCCACTTGCTCCGCAGACTCATTACCCACATAGTGGATGTCGCACTCTTTGGAGAGAACGCTTTTCAGCTCTCCCACAAGGCGGTCAGCTTTAAGGGCTTTTATCTCTTTTAGGGACAGCTGTGTTGCGTAGGTCGATTTATCTCCGAAGCGAACCCATTCGGAGAGCGCCTCACCCATATCTTGCGAAGACTTCAAGATGGCTTTTCGGGAGATTTTCTTATTCTCCACCAACTTCTTCAAAGCCTTCTTTTCTCCTTTCACATCGGTCAGGAAGTGTCCGAGAAGCTCAAGAGTCGGTTTCAGTTGTGCGTCAAACCCTCTCACGTTAATCGTAAAGGTTTCGTTGTATGCCTCGAAAGAGAGTGTCGCTCCAAGCTGTTGGAGCTTGTCCTTAAAGTGGTCGCTGCCGTGCCGAGACGTGCCCAGCAGAGAGAGATACAAGGCAACCTGTTCGAGAACAGGGCGTTCGTAGATTCCGACCTGATAGTTCAGCTTGAGCGTGAACAGGTCGTTTATAGGATTCGCTCCCGTATAGAGCTTCACCAGATCGTTGCCCTCTATCACGCTTACCGGCTTCGCATCTGTCTCGAAATCGAGGAAACGAAGATCGCTGTTGCCTACCGGAAGTGTTTCGAGAAAGCGTGCAAACTCCGACTTAGCCCCCTTGTTGTGAAGAGGTAGAGGCGCAAAAGGAGGTTTCTGTATCCGGTCTTTGGGGTATCTGCCCGTCTTCTTGGAGACTTGCAGATAGTTTCCGGTGAAGTAGCGATTCACCACATCCACCACATCCTGCTTGGTAAGGCTGCGCACTCTCTCCAGCTTTTGGTGGTGAGAAGACCAATGCTCTCCTGCGGCAAAGAGAGAAGCGTATGTCCTGCCCCTGCTTGTGAGATCTTCCAAAAGGGTTGTGTAGTCTTGCAACATCTCATTCTTGAGCTGTTGGAAGAGATCATCGCCAAACTCTCCTCTTTTGACCTGCTCCAAGATCTTTGTTGCCTCTTTCTGTGCAGAGGATATGGTGCCGAACGGAAGCTTTGGAACAAAGAAGATAGCCGCGGCTCCCATATCGTTCATATTGTTAAACTGTGCGCCGGCAGTCATTACCTTGCCCGTCCGATAGAGTTTATCCAAAAGCCCGGTCTCCCCTTTGTTGGAGAATATACGGATAGCAACCTCCATGGCAGCCTCATCTTCGTGTCCGCTTGGTACTCCTCGCCAAATGAGGACACGCCCCTGAATGAACGGTATAGGGAATTTGACGGAAAACTGCTCTACCCCATTGAACGGACGAGGCTGTTCGCACACCGGACGAGGCGGATTGCCGGGACGGATGCGCCCGAATGTCTTTTCCAAGACAGGAAGCACCTCTTCCTCCGAGAAGCTTCCGCAGAGGATAAGACCCATATTGCCTGCAACGTAGTACGTGTTGTAGAACTCCTCCATCTTCGCCAAGTCGGGCTTCTTGAGGTTCTCCGTACTTCCGATGATGGTGTACTGGTAAGGGTGTGGAGCGGCTACTCGTGCTATCACTCTGTCCATAGCCTCTCTTCCCATGGCATCGGAGTACATATTCTTCTCCTCATAGACGGTCTCCAGTTCGCTTTGGAAAAGTCTGAATACCGGGTTGATGAGTCTCTCGCTATTGAGATAACACCAGTGCTCAAGGTATTGAGGAGAGAAGGTATTGAAGTAAGCCGTACGGTCCCAACTCGTATAGGCATTCAGTCCGGAGCCTCCATACTTCGAGATGAGATTGGTAAACTCATTCGGGATAGCATATTTGGCTGCCTCTATGGATAGCGTATTGATGCGCTTCTGAATATCTTCGATCTCTTTCGGATCCGATGTTTGGCTCAGCAGGCTGTACTGTTTCTTGATTTCGTCAAGTAGCGGTTTCTCCTTCTCGTAATCTACCGTACCGATCTTATCCGTCCCTTTGAACATGATGTGTTCAAAGTAATGAGGAATACCGGTATTGGGAGAGTCTTTCGCACCGATACGTACAACGAGGGTGCCGATCACTTTGTTTTGGGAGTGATCCTCGTTGAGCCAGACGGTAAGACCGTTAGAGAGACGATGCTCTGTTACTTTGGAGTTTTGTGCATTCAGTGAGGGAATGGTCATAAGCAGTAGAAGTAAGACTTGCTTAACGCGCAAGGAGGAAGCGAATATCGTCTTCATGGCTCAACTCTTTAATCTCTTCTCCATACTTAAACAGGCGCATGGTGCGTTCTCCCAAGAGTTCGATTTTTTCTCCTTCCACCCATAGACGAGAGCCTTCACGCAGTCCTGCGACATACATGTGCGGATTAGCCTTGATGTATTCCAAGATACGCTGCTCTCTTGTCTCTCCTCCGTGACCGTCGGGATGAGCATCAAGATAGTGCGGATTGATTTGGAAAGGAATAAGATTAAAGGCACGGAAGCTCTCCGGTTCTACGATAGGCATATCGTTGGTCGTGCAGATGGTCGGACATGTTACGTTACTGCCGGCACTCCAACCGATATATGGCACTCCTGCCAATACCCTTTCGCGGATGGCTTGTATGAGTCCCATCTGTTGCATCATCTTGGTCAGCATAAACGTGTTACCCCCTCCCACGAAGATGGCAGACGCTTTCATGACGGCTTCTATCGGATTGGAGCAAGTGTGTATGCCCGTTACTTTCACACCGATAGCCGCAAGGGCGTTGTTCACCTTAGCCGTATAAGCGTCATACTCTACGGTAACGCCGGCAAATGGAATAAAGATGATATTATCTGTTACTGCGCCAAGAAAACGCTTGATATCCTGTAAAGGTTTTTCGAGATAGCTCTCTCCGGGAGAGGCTGAATTGGAAATAAGAAGAAGTTTCATACTCTGTAGTTTTTATTGGTTTATATTCGTTTTACTCTTTCGATGCTTCTATCAAGGCATCCACAAGGCTCTCGATCTTGGCTTTAGACGGTTCGAGAGCCACGGTGTAGCCATGCTTTCTCAAAGCGTTGGATGTTTGCGGTCCTATGGAAGCCATCTTACACTTCTCCGCCCATGCTCTAAGGTCGTGCCTTTCTACCAGTGACGCAAAGTTTTCTACGGCAGAAGAGCTGCAGAAGAGTATCCAGTCCGGAACAGAGGAGTGCATCATCTCTATACGCTCACTGTAATACTCGATGGGGACATTATCGTACAGTGGCACGAAGCGACACTCTGCACCGAGGGCGTTAAGCTCTTCCACGAAAAGGTTTTTCGTCAGCAGAGAGCCGGAGACAAGTATTCGTTGCGAGCGGATTTCCGGATGCGTCTCCGCAAATGTACGTATAAAATGTTCTGTTTTATGGTATGGAGGCGTAAAGTCGGGCAGGAATCCGAAGTGTCCCAATGCCTCTGTGGTTACTTTCCCGATGGTCGCAAAGCGAAGATGAGACAGGCTCCGGAAATCGACTTTTGCCTCTCGGAGTCTCTTAAAGAAAAGCTCCACACCGCTGACGGAAGAGAATATCACCCAGTCCGTACGGGATAGATCGGATAGTGCGGACGTGATCTCTTCGCTCTCTGTTACGGGAGCAACCTTCATGGTAGGCAGCACAAATACCTCCGCTCCATGCCCTTCCAACGTATCTGCCAGTGTGGACGACTGATTGTAAGAACGAGTAACGATGATACGCTTGCCTGCCAAACTGCCCGGCTTGACCCACTCATACGCTTTGTGAAAATCTACCACATTGCCTATCACGATAAGACCCGGAGCAAGTGTCGAATAGTCTGCATAATCGGGTGTAAAGGCATCCAGCCGGTCGCTGATGATTCTCTGCGTAGGCAATGTTCCCTCCGAAATGATCGCCATAGGGGTAGCAGGATCCATACCTGCCTTGATCAAGTTTTCGGTAATAATGGGAGCGGTGTTGGTCCCCATATAGAACACCAATGTCCCTTTCATGCCTGCGAGAGCCTCCCAGTTGAGTTTCGGCACCCCGTGATGCTTGGAAAACCCGGTGATGAGAGAGACCGAAGTGGCGACACCTCTGTGTGTAACCGGGATGCCGAAGAAGGCAGGCACGGACACTCCTGCCGTTACGCCCGGCACGATTTCGTACTCCAATCCCGAAGCATGAACAGCCATCATCTCCTCTCCCCCTCTTCCGAAGACAAAGGGATCGCCTCCTTTCAAGCGGAGGACGCTATATCCGGCTTGCGCTTTCTCTATCAATATATTGTTGATCTCCTGTTGCTTGAAGCAGATTTTACCGGAACGCTTCCCGACATAAATAAACTCCGCTTCCGGATTGGCATCATCCAGAATAGCCGGATTCACCAATGCGTCATACACTATAACGTCTGCTTCCTTTACCAGTTGGGCACAACGGACGGTCTGCAGCCCTATGGAGCCGGGACCTGCGCCTGCCAGATAGATCTTTCCTTTCTTTATCATTTCTACTTTTTAGCCTCAAGGGCATTTATAAATCGCTCTATTTCTACTTCGTAAGCTGCCTTATCTTCTCTTCTCAAAGAGGAAAGGCGGTTCAAATCTTCCTCCATCTCTTCCGGGATGGTCGCCTTGAAATGCTTGGCAAAAGCCTGAAGCACTCTGGGCTGCTTATATTTTGTTCGCAGAGCCAGCTGCAATCCTTCCTTCTCGAAAGAGAGTGGAAACTGAACGGGAGAGAAGTCCGCCCTGCTAAGATCCATATAGAGAAGAGAGTGTATGGCTGCTCTCCGACAGACGGACTCGTTCAAAGAGGGATCGTCTGTTGCGGCAATCACAATCTCGAAACCATCCAATGCTTCTCCCCGATAGGCTCTCTGCTCCAGTCTCAATGCGTTGTCCGAACGGTGCCGGAGCAGTCTCTCCGAAAAAGCAGGAGCCATGACCGTGGTCGCCACACCGTAACGCAACAGCGTCTCCACCTTTATGGCTGCCCCTTCGCCCCCGCCTATCACCAGAGCCGAAAGCCTGTCCGGTCTGAGCATCAAGGGAAGATAGCCCCTCTCGCACGGCTCCGGCTCGAACACCGGATGCTTCCACACTTTTCCATGTAGCGCATAAGGCCTTGCCAGATGCGCCTCTTCCGGCAGTGTCGGATGCAGAAAAAGCTCTTCGGGGGAGAGTCTTGCCGCCAGTTCGCCTCTGTTAATCACCCACACTTCATCGCCCCACGCATACGCCAGATCGGCATCGTGAGTGGAGAGAAGTACGCCCTTGCCTTCTGCCACAAGGCTGTCTATCAGAGCCATCACCTTTTGAGTGTAGAGATGATCGAGGTTTGCCGTAGGTTCGTCAAAGATGACAAACGATGGATCAAGCACTAAAACCGAAACGATGGCAACCCATTTCCGCTGTCCGTCACTCAACAAATGAGGCGGTTTTTCTGCCAAAGCGGTAAGCTCGTACTGCTCAAGGATCTCATCCAAAAGAGATTCAAACCGTTTGTCGCCCCGTCTTCCCGCTCCGCTGTTGATGAGTCCGAAAGCGATCTCATCCCTGACCGAAGGGGTAAAAAGCTGGTGATTGGAGTTTTGAAAAACAAAGGCAACCTTCTGCCGGAGCACCTCCTGCCCCCGTTTTCCATGCGGAATCTCCTCTCCATCGAGCAGGATAGCCCCCGAAAGAGGAGGCAAAAGACCCGTAAGTGTCTTGAATAACGTGCTCTTCCCCGCACCGTTGCGCCCCATTACCACCACTTTTCTGCCGGACTCCACAGAGAGTGAAAGATGCTCCACAACCCTTTTGCCCTTTTCGTAGCCAATGGCAAGATCTTGGAGCCGAAGCGTCATCCCGGACTGCCTGCCCCCTTGTACCGGTTCGGACATCCCGTAAGAGCGAGAGTAAAGCCCGTCCATCATTTTGTCCGACTCGTGCAGAGCCAGCACAACGGTCTGCCCCAAGAGAAGAGCCGCATGCCCGGGGCGTTCGCTCCGAACAGCATATCCGCCTCTCAACTTCTGAGCCGTAAAGATCTGCTGAGCCGTCTCCATGAGGATATGAATATAGCGGTAAACATACTCCATCAGCTCCACAGCCAGGGCAGGCACTTTAAGCCGTCGCATCTCTTGGATCATGGAGTAGAACGGGACGAGATGAAGCAGAGCCAGCAGCACGGAATAGCCGGCAAAGCAACGCGCCAAAAGCAGAAGAAACATATCAATGCCGGAAGAGGTTATCCCCCACCCGTATCTGCTCCATACCACTTCGTCCGCCACGCTTCCGGGAGGAACTCGCTCTATGAGTACCGGCAAGACTCCCAAAAGAATGAACAGAGGGACAAGGATAAGCCCTCTCTTGGATCTGCTCTGCCCTTTTACCGGGACAAAGAGAAGCACGCCGAGCATGGAGACAAACACCGCCAACAGCATCTCTATCCATGGGACAGCTACCACCACGACTATCAGCAGCAGTGCAAGCAGAAGTATCGTTCTATTATGTCGGTCAGGTAAGATCACGAACCTTTTTTCACCAACTTCTTATATGCAATGGCAAAAATAGCGATGCCTATCACGATCTGAACAAAGAACAGCACCGGCTCCATCGTTTCCGAAGGCTCATAACCGAAAGAGAAATCCATAGGCTCGAAGCCCGGTACCAATGTAGAGATCATTTCTCCGGCGGCATCATCCGTTCCCTCTCCGAAGTCGACAAAGTTGCCCACTACAGGTACAAGAAGAAACAGAATGCTCAGGATGACAAGAAGAATGGTGTACTTATGCTTTTTCATGACTAACGGCTTTTGATGTGAAATAGGTGGAAACACCCTGACGTACCAGTATGCGGTACACAAAAAGGGTGATAACGCTCTCGACTATGGCTAACGGAACTTGAGTAACGGCAAAGATGCCCAAAAACTTCATCGCCG
The DNA here is from genome assembly GCF_000768755.1 of Porphyromonas sp. COT-108 OH1349. Classification (NCBI taxonomy): domain Bacteria; kingdom Pseudomonadati; phylum Bacteroidota; class Bacteroidia; order Bacteroidales; family Porphyromonadaceae; genus Porphyromonas; species Porphyromonas sp. COT-108 OH1349. The sequence continues at coordinate 113,772 of NZ_JRAH01000019.1, forward strand.
CACCAAAGACTCCGGTGGCAGACTCCGGCAAAAAGAGAGCCAGCTGAAACGATGTGGTAACATACGTGGACATGGAGCCTATAAAGGTAGCCAGAACAATGCCGACACTATCGGACAAACCGATCTTCTTAACACCCTTGTACACGCCATAGGCTACAAAAGGTCCTACAATACCGAGAGAAAAGACGTTCGCTCCCAATGTGGAGAGACCGCCATGCGCAAGCAAAAGGGTCTGAAACAGCAGAACGATGACACTCACCAGCGGTATGGCTTGCGGTCCTACAAGTACCGTACCGAGAGTGGTACCCGTAAGGTGGCTGCTGCTACCATTGACAGAAGGCAGCTTGAGCGCACTCAGGATGAAGACAAAAGCTCCGGAGAGAGCAAGCGTCAGCTTTGCTTTGGGATCTTGAGCCACTCGCTTACGAATGTAGATAAAGCTCCACACCACAAATGGAAGGGATAACACATACCAAACGGCACACCAATTCAACGGCATATAGCCCTCCATGATGTGCATAGCGTGTGCAGGCGTGGCAAAGAGCACCGCTAAAAGAAGAGCATAAAAAAGTTTGTTCATCTGTTGTAATGTTGATTTCTGTTTATACTGTTAGTTGCAATGCAGTCTCTTTCAAGCTCAAAAAACCTCACTCTCTTCGGCATCTCCACACCGGGAAAGTGTCATTCCGTCTTAGAAAAAGTCTTAAAACCAAAAAGATAAACGAAGATACGAAAAGTTTACGGATTCTTTCGGCAGGATGATACCCGACAACTCTCACCCTCTTCACTTCTTTAAGAGCAGTCCAAAGCTCCGGAGCACTCCCCTTTCTTCGTTACACAATTCGGATAAACCCTATAAATAGTTCTGATGAATGGAGTAAAAAGCTGCTCCGATCCCTTTAATATCTCAAAATCCGGATTTGAAGCGTGGAAATCAAAGCGTAGAGTGTGGCAATCAAGCCATGAAGTGTACAAATCAAGATTCGAGATGTGGCAATTGAGCCGTGAAGTGTACAAATCCAAGCCATGAAGTGTACAAATCGGCACTTGAAAAGCAAAAACCAAGCCTTGACTTCATCTTCCAAACATGATAAACCGTTCTTTTAATGCCTTTTAGCTGCTCTTTTGAACCCGTTCCGAACAAATCTCATCGCCACAACTCCAAATCTCCACAACAATATCTTCCCCAAAACACCTATCGCATCCCCCAACCGATTCCCGATACTCCGAAAACAGAACGCAACCACCACCATCCCCAAACAGCATCGGCTCATCCCAAAAGAATCTCGTGATGCTCTATAACCACAACAACCCATCATTCCAAAACAGCTTCAGCTCACCCCAAAAGAATCCCGTGATGCTCTATAATTACGACAATCCATCATCCCACAACAGCTTCAGCTCTCCCCAAAAGAATCCCGTGATGTTCTATAACCACGACAACCCTTCATCCCAAAACAGCTTCAGCTCACCCTCCTATCTTTTCTCTTGTTATGGTCTATCTATTTATCTTTCTATCCTTGTATTCACCCTCTATCAGCAATAACACTTTCCTCTTGTATTTTCTAAGCAATATCATGAAGTTTACTTATACCCCTTCAGTTCAAATGACCCCCGATAAGATGGGTATCAATGAGTTTTTCAGTGAGGTTTTCCCATAATCCTTCAATTCAGCCCCTTTTTACTATCCCAACAAAATAGTACTCACCCTTCTTATAGCATACTCGCCTCCAAACCTCTATTTCACAAAAAAAGAGAGGTGCAAGCATCACTCGCACCTCTCAATATATTCAAGTTAGATTTAGAACCCAACTGTGATCTCAAAGTCTATTAGATACCAGGTCTTGGAACAATCTTGAAGACTGCATAACCCTTAACTCCGGCATAACCGCGTCTGAATGTAGCCCACAAGCCATTAGGAGCTTCTCCTACTACAAGTGTAGCCGGATTACCCTTTATTCCATTGAAGCCTTGTTCAATTGCTGTCTTGTTAAGGACAGGAATACGGAACCAGATTTCAGATGTAATACCTGTCAAGTTTCCTTGCCATTCTACAGTCCAAGTATCCTCGTGAGTAGCACTATCATATGCTCCTACGATATCAATGAATCTCGGATGGTGTGTAGAAATAGATGTCATATCTTTCGGAATTGGTTGCCATGTAGCACCCTTATCGTTAGATACTTCCATGTACTTGTAGTCAATATGAGTATCATCTCTCAATGGGAATGTTAGACGCTCTTCAAGACCATACCATTGAGCAAGTTTCTTAGGAGCAAACTTAGCATCTCCATTGATAGTTTCAGAAGGATCAAATCTTGCTACCAAGTGACCAATACCTTGAGAGTTTGTAACTCCTGCATCACCATGGTCAAATAGACCGCGATAAATCTTAGCAGAAGTATCTCTTGTATGGAAGTTAAACTCGAATGTTTGCTTATCTTGCTTATCTGTCAACACAACAGTAGTAAACTTAACACGTAGAGCTCTTTCAAACTTCACAGCGAAGTCCTTAATGTAGTAATAGTTGTTATTAGCAAACTTTTCAGGATTCGGATCTGTATCAGGAGCCTCATGGTTGATGTCTGTAACCATACGCACCTTCAAGAGTTTCTCCATGTCGTCTACACGTTCAAGAGAAGAGTCTTCTGCATCGGTAGTAAGCATATTGTGAGGATAACCTACAGAGTGAGGTCTGTGGTTGCTCATCAAGTAACTGTATAGACGGTCTCCACCTGTAGAGATAGAAATACGCAAGCGTTCCCATCCGTCAGCATCTCTTGCGATCCAAGCAGCTATATTAGAAGGCTGATCTTTCACGTAGATCTGAGTCAAATAGTTCTTATCATCACGCTTAAATACGAAACCAGCGTCAACAAGATCTTGATCATAAACGAACTCGAATCTTGCTCTGTATTGTGGAGCCTCACCTGGTTCTACGCTATTAGAGTCAACAATCTTTTCAGTAGTTATAAGGATGTTAGACTTATCATTTTCAACCAACTTGAATGCTTCAGTAAGGTCTACCTTATAGCCATTTTCAGACAAGAATTCATAACCACCTGCAATAGTGTTTTGGATTCTTGCATATTGAGCTCTGATGATATCTGTATTCGGGATCCAGTTATGAGCATTTTCTGCCTTGCTAACAGAGATTTCACGAAGCGCAACACGGAACTTGAATGTCAAGTAAAGGTCACGACCTTGTTGTACATTACCTGTCTTGTATTGTAGCTTGTAAGTGATGCTATAATCACCGGCCGGAGCCTTATCGTCTACATAAACGATAAACGAGTTAGCATCAAATTCATATCTGATAAGAACATGGTCGAAGGCATCAACTTCATCAACACCCGTAGCATCAACATTTTCAGTATCATTTACATGGTTATAATCTGCTGCCTCGAAAGATTGCTCAATTATTTCAGAGTTATCACCATTGATAATGTAAGCACTCTTGAACTCTGCTGCAGAGTTGATTGTAGGCAACTGCTTCAAGATAGGATTGATGTCACCAGGGTTAGGAAGAGCATTAGAAATACCCCAAGAATTCTTCGCATTCAATGGGTTCATCCAGCGTGCAACCACAGTGTTATCATTAGCATTTTCGAAGTTTACAATTTGACCTCCTACAGGCTTATCAGTACCAAACATCTTGTGATAGTAAGGAATGTTTCTGTAAGAAGTGAATTCATCTGCATCTTCCTCAGGCTTATCTTGAGTGAAGTCAAATGTCCAGCGAGCATCGCTCCAACCTGTTGTAGATTCTACAATCTTAACAACCAAATAACCTACAGGCTGACGAACGTCACACTTAGAGTTAACTTGTGTAACCTTAACAATCACCTTCTTGTTGTTAGAAGCAGAGATTTGATCAGCTTTAACTTTAAGCTTGCTACCTTCGATAGTTGTATAAACGTGAGTAGTGTTTGTATTACCATCAATGATAACAATATTGTGATTATCATCTTCGTATGCTACTTGCTCAAATTCGTAAACAGGCTTAGCATAAACCGGTTTGTCTGTGTATGGTTCACCAAATGCACCAAACTCATTGTAGAAATGGCGGAATGGATCTCCAGTAACAACCTTTTCATTCTTATAATCACCGCCATCTTGAGGATAGTAGAAAGATGTTACATAGTCATAAAGATCGATCTCTCCTTGGATAGGAGCAGCATTTGCAATAGGAGTACCGGACCACATAAGAACGTTCCAGTTCTTTTCATCGTTTCCAAGAACGGCTTCGTCCTCATTTGCCCAAGTAGTAGCCTCAGCAAGAGTTCTCTTAAGAAGACGAGATGTCAAAACAGGCTTACCCGGTTTACCCAACTCTACAAGACCCTTTTCACCAACAACTTCAGCAAGTTTGATTTGAGTAGGGATAAGTTGAGTATTAACGTGTTCTGTAGACTTCACACGAAGCTTAGCAGGAGTTTGTCCTTCTTTTCTCTTAATATCGTTAGTAAGAGCTGTAACAACGATAGAAAGACCTCTTTTGCCACCCTTTGCTCCATAGTTAACATTAGGAGTAGTAGCGTCTTCGTCCACGGTCATAACGATACGCTCAGTGAAGTTGCCCGAGGTAAGAACATTCTCACCATGGAAGAATTCATTACCCCACCAAGTGTCGTTACCAAACACTTCACAAGCTTCTGCTCCCTTAATATGAACAGGAATGTAGATGATATCACCCTTTTGAGTAACCTCACCATTGATGTGAACATCAACCTTAGAGGAGTGATCTTCTACACCGTCATCAGCAGAACGAGTAGTGATTTGGAAGTTCAAGCTTTCGATAGTAAAGTCTTCACCAAGCTTTGCATTAGATGGGCTAACGCGATACATCAACACGTGATCAGCTGTATAGTCACCTGCAAAATAGTACAACTTCATAGTCTTTTCAGAAGGAAGACCACGAGTTGGGATGAATGTAAGACCTTCAAGTTGCTTAGAAAGTGTAAGGATGTTAGCAGCGTTGAATCCGATCATCTTTTCCAACTCTTTATCCTTATCGTCCAATTCTTTCTTATAACGCTCAACCTTAGCATCCAAATTTTCAATAGCAGTCTTGTTTGCTTCGATCAGACCCTTAAGTTCGTCATACTTCTCTTGCAATTCGGTCTTAAGAGCTTCGATAGCGGCCTTGTTTTCGTTAATCTTAGCAAGGTGATCTTCAAGAGACTTATCGATACCATCAAGTCTGGCATTGATTTCCTTAAGCACTTCAGACTCGCCATTAACAAGCTTCAAGACTCCTTCCAAGGCAGCAATTCTCTTACCAAGTTCATCTTCAACCTTAGCGATCTTTGCATTAAGTCTATCTTCCAAAGCCTTAACTTCGTCTTTTGTGGCAGCCTTAGCAAGCTTAGCTTCGAGATCAGCCAACTTAGCATCTACTTGAGCCTTGTAAGCATTGAATGTTTCAAGGGAAACAAGCTTAGCCATAAGCTCTTTCTTTGCATCTTCAAGCTCCTTCTTTGTAGCGGCATTAGCCTCCACTGAAGCAACCTTCTCCTCAAGAGCTTTCACCTTGCCTGCAACAGTAGTCACATCGCCTTTAAGGTCCGTGATCTTCTTTTCAAGCTCAGCTTTCGTAGCCTTAAGATCGTTAGCAGCACCAGCCTTGTAAGCTTCTAGAGCTGCCTCGATTTTCTTAATATCATCATCATAATCCTTACAACTTGTCACAGTGAAAAGCACAGCAACAAGCGCAAGCATAATGAATCTGAAAGAAAAGTTTCTTTTCATAAAACAATAACATTTAGAGTTAGTAAATAAAAATTTGATTCGTATGCTGTATTGGGTTAATACTTCTAGTTTATCAATATCAATTCGATCCTTTTGAGAGATCAGTTATTTCAACACCTGAAGATCTTTCTAAAAGATGCCACACCACGCTTCTAAGACAAAAATCTTATGATAGACAATGAGACATCCACTTTTAACATATTCACCAATGAGAGAAAGAAAAAAAGAAGAAAATTTTAGGCAAAAAGCAACAAAACCCAAAGATAAGGGAGATAAAAAGACGACAAAAACGAACCATAAATGTGGCCACAGATGGACGCTAATCTCCTTAATATCTCATACTTACGCCAAAGCAGACTTCTTCTCGTCTTACTCTACAAGAGCAAAGGTAGGAAATATTATCATAAATACAAACATTTCCACAGCCAAAACCGCGTATAAAAGAGGAATAGAAGCACCGAGGACGAGAGAAAAAGAGAGAAAATCCCCCCCTTTGGTTCTGTTCTCTGAATAGAGATTTGACTTTACCTCTATTCACTATTCTTAAATGTCTAATCGAGAAAGTGTGCAAGAATTGATCTCCAGATGATTAAGAACGCTTCCCTCTTTACACTCCTCCTGACAACGATACAAGAATAACAATAAAAAGGGGGTGTCAGATGAATCTGATACCCCCTTTGAATGTATATCTAAATATAGTTTATCGTAAGAGTTACGCTTCTGCTGCCTCAGATTGAGGTTGAGCTGCAGGAGCAGACTCTGTTGCCTTCTTGCGTGAACGACGTGTACGAGGTTGCTTAGCAGTCTCTTTCTTTTCCTTAAGCATGTTTTCGTTGTAGTCCACAAGCTCTATAATACACATCTGAGCATTATCACCAAGACGGAACCCTGTCTTGAGGATACGAGTGTAACCGCCCGGACGATCCGCAACTTTTTGAGATATATTTTGGAACAACTCTGTTACCGCATATTTATTTTGCAAATAAGAGAAAACAGTACGACGAGAGTGTGTTGTGTCTTCTTTAGAACGATTGATAATCGGTTCTACATACTGTCTTAGTGCTTTTGCCTTGGCAAGAGTGGTCTGAATCCTCTTATGCATGATAAGAGAAGTTGCCATATTTGAAAGCATTGCGTGTCTGTGAGCTGTCTTACGGCCAAGGTGATTGAATTTTTTTCTATGTCTCATCTTCTTATAATTCTTTATCTAATTTGTACTTGGCTACATCCATACCGAACGAGAGTTCCAAACGTTCAAGAAGGTCTTCCAATTCTGTAAGAGACTTCTTACCAAAATTGCGGAACTTTAGAAGGTCTGCCTTAGTGTGCGCAACAAGTTCTCCAAGAGTTTCAACTTCCGCTGCCTTCAAACAGTTGAGAGCACGAACGGAAAGATCGAGTTCAGATAGCGGAGACATGAGCAACTGGCGCATGTGTATCGCATCTTCATCAAATTCGGAGTTATCATCCGCGACATCACTCTCTAATGCGACATAATCTTCTGCACAAAGAGCGAAATGAGAGATAAGAATCTGTGCTGCACCTTGCAAGGCATCTTTGGGAGAGATAGAACCATCTGTGGTAATCTCTAATGTTAGCTTGTCGTAGTCTGTACGTTGCTCCACACGAGTATTTTCCACTTGGTATTTGACCTGTTTGATGGGTGTAAAGATAGCGTCAATCGCGATCTGTTGAGGGTCATCAAACATTCCCATCATCTCTTCCGCAGGAATCCAAGAGCGTCCTTTTATAATGGTAAGTTGGATGGTAAAGGATACAGATTTATCCAGATTGCAGATAACCTGATCCTTGTTGAGCACTTCAAAACTACTTAGCTTTGCAGAAATATCTGCTGCGGTAAACTGCTCTGTATTTTGAACCTTTATACTAACGGTTTCGCCCTCTTCCCCTTCGACAATACGCTTAAAACGCACTTTTTTCAAATTAAGAATGATGCTGGTAACATCCTCGATCACACCGGGAATGGTAGCAAACTCGTGCTCAACGTTGTCTATCTTGATTGAGTTGATAGCGTAACCCTCCAGAGCCGATAGAAGAATCCTTCTCAAAGCATTACCCACAGTAATACCGTACCCCGGCTCCAGCGGTCTTAGCTCGAACTTCCCGTATGTAGGGGAATCTTCAAGCATGACTACCCTTTCAGGTTTTTGAAATGCCAATAAAGCCATATACTACGTTACTTTGAATAGAGTTCTACAATCAGTTGTTCTTTGATATTTTCAGGGATATCCTCTCTGGAAGGAATGCTAAGAAGCTTACCGGAATAAGAAGCCTTATCCCATTCCAACCATGGATACTTACTTCCGCCGCTTGATGCAAGAGAGTCAACAATCACTTCAAGAGACTTAGATTTTTCTCTAACACCAATCACTTGACCTTGTTTTACGCTATAAGATGGGATATCTACGACCTTTCCATCAACGATAATATGACGGTGGTTAACCAACTGACGTGCAGCAGCACGAGTCTTAGCGATACCAAGACGATACACTATGTTGTCAAGTCGTTGTTCCAGCAATTGAAGAAGAACCTCACCCTTTACACCTTTAGAGCGAGACGCTTTATCGAAAAGATTTCTAAACTGTCTTTCTAAAACACCATAAGTGTATTTTGCTTTCTGTTTTTCGCGCAGCTGAATACCATACTCAGAAGTCTTACGTCTTCTGCTATTGCCGTGTTGTCCCGGAGGATAGTTCTTCTTAGACTTTACGGAGCCAAAGATAGGCTCTCCGAATTTGCGAGCAATTCTCGCCTTAGGGCCTGTATATCTTGCCATAATAAAATTTGATTACATGAAAGCGTACGCATACAGCCGCGATTGTGAGAGATGCTCAATCCATTTATATTTATACGCAGCCTTCATTCTTAATGATTTAAGTAAGTAAAGTGTATTATACTCTTCTTCTCTTAGGAGGACGGCATCCATTATGTGGTAGAGGAGTTACGTCTATAATCTCCATAACCTCTATACCTGCACCATGAATAGATCTGATAGCAGACTCACGGCCGTTACCCGGTCCTTTTACATAAACTTTCACTTTACGCAAACCAAGGTCGTATGCAACCTTAGCACAGTCTTGAGCAGCGAGCTGAGCTGCATAAGGAGTATTCTTTTTGGAGCTTCTAAAACCCATCTTACCTGCACTTGACCAAGAGATAACTTGACCTTCTGCATTGGCAAGAGAGATGATGATGTTGTTAAAAGAAGAGTGGATATGCGCTTGCCCAATAGCATCAACGCGAACAACTCTCTTCTTTGCGACTGTCTTTTTTGCCATATTATCTTAACGTATTATTTAGTAGCTTTCTTCTTATTCGCAACTGTTTTCTTCTTTCCTTTGCGAGTTCGGGCATTGTTCTTTGTGCTTTGACCACGCAAAGGGAGATGAAGACGGTGACGTATACCTCTATAGCAACCTATATCCATAAGTCTCTTGATATTAAGAGTCACCTCTGTTCTAAGATCTCCTTCTACCTTATATTCGGCCCCTATAATTTCACGGATCTTAGCTGCCTGATCATCTGTCCAGTCTTTCACCTTGATATCCTTGTTGATACCGGCTTTGTCTAGAATGGAATTAGCACTACTTCTACCTATACCAAAAATATAGGTAAGAGCAATCTCGCCTCTCTTGTTTTGTGGTAGGTCAACACCTACAATTCTTATTGCCATAATATGAGTATATTAATTCCGTTTTAGGAGTGCAAAAGTACGAATTATTTTTGACGTTGTTTCATTTTTGGGTTCTTCTTATTGATAATGTATAAGCGACCCTTACGTCTGACAATCTTACACTCCGGAGTGCGTTTTTTTAGGGATGTTCTTACTTTCATGATGAAATGTATCTTTGTCTTGTTTTATTTGTATCTGAATGATATACGACCTTTTGTAAGATCATATGGAGACATCTCAACCTTCACTCTATCTCCCGGAAGGATCCGGATATAATGCATACGCATCTTTCCGGAAATATGAGCCGTAACAACGTGACCGTTGTCCAACTCAACCTTAAACATCGCATTGGAAAGAGCTTCTACGATGACTCCATCTTGTTCTATTGCCGCCTGTTTTGCCATGAACTATAATGATAACTAAAATGTTTGGTAACCTAAGACTTCATATATATAATCAAATGTAGAAAGGATATCTGCCTTACCATCTACAACAGCCACACAATGTTCAAAATGAGCAGAATATTTCCGGTCTCTGGTCCAAACAGACCAGCCATCATCGCCGTTAACAATATTCTTGGATCCCATATTAATCATAGGTTCTATACAGATGCAAAGCCCTTCTTTCACTTGAAACCCGGTGCCTCTTCTCCCATAATTCGGAACCTGAGGCTCTTCGTGCATCTCTCGACCAATACCATGCCCAACAAACTCACGAACAACAGAAAAACCCGCTTTTTCGCAGTAGCTCTGTATAGCATAGCCTATATCTCCGAGACGATGACCGACTTGTAGCTGCTCAATCCCCAAAACAAGAGAATCTTTAGTTGTATTCAAAAGCCTCTTAACCTCAGAAGAAACTTCTCCAACTGGAAAGGTGAAAGCACTGTCTCCCGTAAAGCCCATTAACTTTGTTCCACAATCTACGGATACAATATCTCCCTCTTTAAGTATTACCTTATCGGAAGGGATACCATGTACTATATACTCATTGGGAGACGTACAAATGGATCCGGGAAAGCCTGCATATCCTAAGAAAGCAGGAGTAGCTCCATGATCACAAATGAACTGATTTGCTACGGTGTCGAGCTGTTTAGTTGAAACACCCGGTTTTATATGTTTAGCAACCTCCGCGAGCGTCCGACCAACAAGCTGGTTGGCTGCTCGCAGAAGCTCTATCTCTTCTTTTGTCTTTAGATATACCATAGTCTGAGATCAGTACATGGCACTTGAGCGTCCTTTGATACGTCCACTCTCACTAAATCCGTCATAATGGTGCATGAGCAAGTGAGACTCTATCTGTTGAAGAGTATCAAGAACAACACCGACAAGAATAATTAGAGATGTACCACCAAAAAACTGTGCAAAAGCGGGATTTATACCCATAGATTCAGACATTGCAAATGTAGGTAGTATTGCTACAACAGCGAGAAAAATAGCTCCGGGAAGAGTAATCTTACTCATCACATCATCCAAAAAGTTCTTTGTAGCCTTGCCTGGTTTTACTCCGGGAATAAAGCCATTATTTCTCTTAAGATCTTCTGCCATTTGAGTCGGATTTATAGTAACTGCTGTATAAAAGTACGTAAACAGAATGATCAAGAGAGAGAAAACAACTGCGTACAAAACTCCTCTACCATGCATAAAATCAGTAAGCAAAGCGGATGGTTCTGAAGAAGCAAAAGAGTACAAACTCACCGGTAAAAACATAATAGCTTGAGCAAAAATGATCGGCATCACATTTGCAGCATTAACCTTCAAAGGAATGTACTGACGTGCACCACCATATTGCTTATTTCCTACCATTCTCTTGGCATATTGTACCGGAACTCTACGTGTTCCCTGTACCAACAAAATAGCTCCTGCAATAACAAGCAGAAGGAATACAATCTCAAGGATGAAGACATACAGACCTCCTTCGCCTCCAAGTCTTAGAGAAAACTCATTGATGACCGCTTCAGGGAAACGAGCTATGATACCTATTAGAATGATAAAAGAGACACCATTGCCTATACCTTTATCTGTGATCTTCTCTCCAAGCCACAACACAAACATAGAGCCAGCAGTAAGGATTGCCGTTGAAACGACCATAAATCCTAACGTTGAAGGCATAATCACCCCCTCTGCCGCCAATGTATTTCGAGTACCAATAAGGTAAACAGGACCTTGAACAAGAAGAATTAAAATGGTAAGATAACGAGTATATTGATTTATCTTTCTTCTACCACTTTCTCCCTCACGCTGCATCTTTTGGAATGATGGAACCACTATTGCCAGAAGCTGCATTACAATGGATGCAGAAATATATGGCATGATACCTAACGCGAAAATTGATGCATTTGAGAATGCCCCTCCGGAAAACATATCTAATAGCGCCAAAAGGCCCTCTGATGTAGAGTTCTTCAAGGCTAATAGTGCGTTAGGGTCTATACCGGGAAGAACAACAAATGTTCCCAACCGGTATAGAATTACCAAGAAAACAGTGGTAAGGATTCTAGTACGAAGATCCTCAATTTTCCAGATATTTTTGATTGTCTGTACTGCCTTCATTGCATATTAGTTTATCACTGTAGCTGTTCCGCCTTGGGCTTCAATAGCCTCTTTTGCACTTTTAGAGAAAGCATGAGCTTCAACCTTGATAGAGATAGAAAGTTCTCCTCGTCCCAAGACTTTAACTCTGTCATTCTTTCCACACAAACCTCTAGCTACAAGTGTGTCTATATTAAATTCTTTGATATTATTCTCTTGTGAGATCTCGGCAAGAGTATCGAGATTAATTGGAGTATACTCCACTCTGTTGATATTCTTGAAGCCAAATTTAGGAAGGCGACGCTGTATCGGCATCTGTCCCCCTTCAAATCCGATCTTACGAGAGTATCCAGAGCGAGACTGTGCCCCCTTGTGACCTCTGGTAGAAGTACCACCTTTACCAGAACCTGGACCACGACCAACACGCTTACGAGACTTTGTAGATCCTTCTGCAGGACGTAAATTTGATAAATTCATATCTTCAATATTTTATGCCTCAACGATCTCTATGAGGTGTCTCACTTTATGCAAGTTCCCCCTTGTAGCATCATTGTCCGGTAGTTCAACCACTCTATTCAACTTATTGAGACCAAGTGAGTCTAGAGCCGCCTTCTGATCTTTCGGACAACGAATACGACTTCTGACTTGTTTAACTTTTACTGTTTTCATCTTTCTCAGCCTTTAAATACTTTTTCTACTGATATACCTCTGGCCTGTGCAACATCCAATGGGCTTCGGAGTTCTGAAAGTGCGGTTATCGTAGCTTTCACCAAGTTATGAGGGTTAGAAGATCCCTTAGATTTCGCCAAGACGTCAGTTACCCCAACACTCTCAAGAACAGCACGCATCGCACCACCGGCCTTTACTCCGGAACCGGTAGAAGCAGGTTTGATAAAAACACGAGCACCACCAAAGCGAGCATATTGTTCGTGAGGGATGGTACCATTATATACAGGAACTTGGATGAGATTTTTCTTTGCGGCTTCAGCTCCCTTAGCTATTGCAGCAGTAACTTCTCCAGCCTTACCAAGTCCCCAACCAACGATACCATCTTCATTTCCAACAACAACAATTGCAGAAAATGTAAATGTACGTCCTCCCTTGGTGACCTTTGTTACTCTGTTTATTGCCACAAGCCTATCTTTAAGCTCCAAGCCATTTGCAGATTTCACTTTATTCATTTCGTTACAGACTTTTACTATTAAAACTTAAGACCAGCTTTACGCGCAGCATCTGCTAGTTCTTTTACTCTACCATGATAAAGGTAGCCATTTCTATCGAACACAACAGTGCTCACACCTGCTTTCATTGCATTTTGAGCAACTATCTCACCCACCTTGGCTGCGATCTCTTTTTTAGGGAGTTTTTCTTCCATCGGGAGAGAGCTTGCAGCTGCAAGAGTTTTGCCAGTTGCATCGTCTATTACCTGAGCATAAATCTGCTTATTACTTCTAAAAACGGTCAAGCGAGGCTTTTCAGCAGTACCAAAAATATTCCTACGCACACGTCTTTTTATTTTTTGTCTTCTTAGAATTTTTGTATTCATAACAATGTTTAGTTTACGTAGAGAGATTATTTACCTGCTGTTTTACCAGACTTTCTTCTGATCACTTCTCCTTCAAACTTAACACCCTTACCCTTGTATGGTTCAGGTTTTCTGAAGCTACGGATCTTTGCACAAACCTGTCCGAGAAGTTGCTTGTCTGCCGATTCAAGAATAATTAGAGGGTTTTTATTTCTCTCCATCTTAGTTTCGACTTTAACCTCAGAAGGAAGTTGAAGATATATCATGTGAGTAAAGCCAAGGGACAACTCTAGAACTTGACCTGTATTTGCGGCTCTATAGCCCACACCAACAAGTTCCAATGTTTTAGTATATCCTTGAGATACTCCAACAACCATATTATTTATAAGAGATCTGTAAAGACCGTGAAATGCATTGTGTTCTTTTGTCTCTCCTGTCTTATTCACAGTAAGTTGACCGTCATTGATTTCTACCGCAACTCTACTATCCATCTTCTGTGAAAGCTCCCCTTTAGGACCTTTTACCACAATCTGATCGTCATTTACGTTTACGGTTACACCAGCGGGTATTGATATAGGTAATTTTCCAATTCTAGACATAATACTTTCCTCCTAATCAATAAACGTAACACAATACTTCTCCGCCAACTCTAAGTTCGCGTGCTTCCTTGTCTGTCATAACTCCCTTAGAAGTAGAAACGATTGCGATACCAAGACCATTAAGAACACGAGGAAGATCTTTATAACCCACATAACGTCTAAGACCTGGCTTAGATATTCTTTGTAGCTTCTTTATGGCATTAGTTTTAGTAGCCATATTATATTTCAAGGCAACTTTAATAGTACCTCTAGCGCCATCTTGTTCAAACTTATAGTTGAGAATATAGCCTTTTTCAAAAAGGATTTTAGTCATCTCTTGTTTAAGTTTAGACGAAGGGATCTCCACCACTCGGTGATTAGCGCTGATTGCATTACGCAATCTAGTCAGATAATCTGCTATTGGATCTGTCATAAAACTTTTAATTAAATTGATCCGAACAATCGGACAATATTTAACACTTGCTTCAAATACTCAGACGAAAAGAAAGCAGCCAGTTAATTACCAGCTTGCCTTCTTTACTCCGGGGATAAGCCCCTTTGAAGCCATTTCTCTAAATTGAATACGAGAAAGACCGAATAGTCTCATATATCCCTTAGGTCTTCCTGTAATCTTACACCTGTTATGAAGGCGTACTGGTGAAGCGTTTTTAGGAATAGCCTGCAATGCCTCATAATCGCCCTCTGCTTTAAGGCGAGCACGTTTATTAGCATATTTAGCTACCAATTTTGCCCTTTTCACTTCACGGGCTTTCATTGATTCTTTTGCCATGCTCTTAGTATTTAGTCTTCTTTCTTAGCATTATTGAATGGAAGGCCAAAATGCTTCAACAAAGCGTAACCTTCCTCATCAGTTTGTGCCGATGTTACAAAGGTAATATTCATACCCATTATTTTAGTGATAGAATCCAAATTAATTTCCGGGAAAATAATCTGTTCGCTCACACCCAAAGTATAATTACCTCTACCATCAAGCTTACTATTAATACCCTTAAAGTCACGGATACGAGGAAGAGCAACACGCACAAGTCTTTCTAGGAACTCATACATTTTTTCTCTTCTAAGAGTTACCATAACACCAATAGGCATCTTCTTTCTCAACTTAAAGTTTGAGATATCCTTCTTAGAAAGAGTTGCAACTGCTTTCTGTCCTGTAATAGCTGTGAGTTCAGAAATAGCAACATCTATGAGCTTCTTGTCTGCCACAGCCTGACCGATTCCTTGATTGATAACAATCTTCTTAATAGCAGGAACCTGCATTACTGTGGAGTAGCCAAACTCTTTCATAAGAGCAGGAACAATACGCTCCTTATAATCTTTTTGTAGGTTATTTACAGTACTCATTACTTTATCAGCTCTCCAGATTTTTTAGAATAACGAACCAAATTGCCTTTACCATCATCCTTACGACCTATACGAGTAGGTTTTCCCGTAGATGGATCAACCACATTGAGGTTTGAAATATGGATAGGAGCTTCTATCTTAACCAGACCGCCTTGTGGCTGTTTTGCATTAGGCTTAGTAGCTTTAGTAATAACATTTACGCCTTCTACTATAGCTCTCTTTTTTGTGGGATCTACACTGAGTACACGTCCGGTTGCGCCTTTATCTTCACCAGCATTCACATACACAGTATCGCCCTTTTTAATATGTAGCTTACTCATTGTCTTTATGTATATATGTGTATATAATAGTGAAAGAGTTATAGCACTTCGGGTGCCAATGATACCACTTTCATGTTTTTAGTTCTAAGCTCACGAGCTACAGGACCAAAGATACGACTACCACGGATATCGCCGGCTGCATTAAGAAGGACACATGCATTATCATCAAATCTAATGTATGAGCCATCCGGACGTCTGATCTCCTTCTTTGTGCGAACAATAAGAGCTTTCGATACAGCTCCCTTCTTCACATCTGAAGATGGGATCACACTCTTCACTGACACAACAATAACATCTCCTATACCTGCATATCGTCTCTTTGTTCCCCCAAGAACACGAATACAAAGGACTTCCTTTGCGCCGCTATTGTCGGCTACGACTAGTCTTGATTCTTGCTGTATCATGATTATTTCGCTCTTTCAATTATAGAAGTCAATCTCCAACGCTTAGTCTTACTCAAAGGTCTTGTTTCCATGATCCTTACAGTATCGCCTATGTTGCACTCATTTTTCTCATCATGAGCGTGATACTTCTTAGTTTTGTTTACAAACTTACCATAAATGGGGTGTTTCTCTTTCCACTTTACAGCAACAGTTATGGTTTTATCCATCTTATTGCTAGAGACAACGCCCTGTCTTACTTTTCTTAAATTTCTTTCCATAAGGTAGGGACATTAATTAGTTTCTGATATTCTTTCGTGAAGAATAGTTTTAAGTCTTGCCACGAATTTACGCTTAGCTGTAATATCCGATGGCTTGTCTAGTGGAGTAACAGCATGAACAAGAAGCATCTTATTGTAAGCTTCTTCTTCAGCTTGGAGTCTTTCCTTTAGCTCCTCTATGCTCAGCTCTCTTATTTCTTTACTCTTCATTTTCGATTACGCATTAGTTTTGTGTTCATAATCTCTGCGAACAACAAATTTTGTTGTTACAGGCAACTTCTGTGCTGCAAGTCGAAGAGCTTCTTTAGCCACGGCAAATGGAACTCCTTCTACTTCGAACAGCATACGACCGGGAGTAACTGGTGCCACAAAACCTTCCGGAGCACCTTTACCTTTACCCATACGCACTTCGGCTGGCTTCTTAGTAATAGGCTTATCAGGGAAAATACGTACCCAAACTTGACCTTGACGTTGCATATATCTTGTTACAGCGATACGAGCAGCTTCAATCTGTCTACCGGTAATCCACTTGCTTTGAAGCGATTTGATACCAAAAGAACCGAAAGAAAGCTGATTACCTCTCTGAGCCACACCTCTCATGCGACCTTTTTGCTGCCTTCTAAATTTAGTTTTTTTAGGTTGTAACATGATGATAAATCTTTCTTCTTACATTAACGGTTCTGTCTTCTTCCTCGGCGAGCATCTCTACCACCTCTATTATTTTCACGTCTGCCGGATTCCTTAGCAGCTGTAAAATTAGGAGTCAACTCTCTCTTACCGTACACTTCACCTTTGCAGATCCAAACTTTTATACCAAGTAGACCTACCTTAGTAAGAGCTTCCGCATGACAATAGTCAATATCCGCTCTCAAAGTATGAAGTGGGGTACGTCCTTCTTTGAACATTTCCGAGCGAGCCATTTCCGCTCCGTTAAGACGTCCGGAGATTTGAATCTTGATACCTTCTGCTCCGGCTCTCATAGTAGAAGCAATAGCTGTCTTTATAGCTCTTCTGTAAGCCATCTTACCCTCCAACTGGCGAGCAATAGTATTTGCTACAATAACAGCATCAAGTTCAGGTCTTCTTATCTCAAAAATATTAAGCTGAACATCTTTATCTGTGATCTTCTTAAGCTCCTCTTTCAACTTATCAACCTCTTGACCTCCCTTTCCGATAATAAAACCGGGGCGAGAAGTACAGATTGTTATTGTGATAAGTTTGAATGTACGCTCTATAACTATACGAGATACACTTGCTTTAGCCAAACGAGCATCGAGGTACTTACGTAGCTTACTGTCTTCATAAATTGTATCGGCAAAATCTTTCTTTTTACCAAACCAGTTAGAATCCCATCCACGTACGATACCCAAACGGTTACTTATTGGATTAATCTTTTGTCCCATCTAAAATTAGTTTTTTACAGATGAATTAAGTGTATCTACATATAGAGTTACATGATTAGATCTCTTACGGATTCTGTAACCTCTTCCTTGTGGAGCAGGTCTCAATCTCTTCAGAGTCACAGCCTCATCAACAAATACTCTACTCACAAACAGCTCACCATCGTCGGCACGACGTTCGTTCTTTGCTTCCCAGTTGGCAATAGCAGAACGGAGCAATTTTTCAACTCTTCTTGAGGCTTCTTTGTTTGAAAACTGAAGCACACCCAGAGCTCTGTTTACTTCCATTCCTCTTACCATATCCACTACATATCTCATCTTACGAGGAGATGTAGGAACATTGTTAAGCTTTGCGAAGTAGAGTGTTTTATTATTTTCTTTACGTGCGTTTGCCGACACTTGTTTTCTTTTACCCATAATGTGTTCTTAGTTGTTCTATATTACTATTACTTACTTTGGGATCGCTTAACGCTTCTTATTGCCACCATGTCCACGGAACGTACGTGTTGGAGAAAACTCCCCAAGCTTATGCCCTACCATATTTTCTGTGATGAAAACAGGGATAAACTTGTTACCATTATGGACAGCAACTGTATGACCCACAAAGTCCGGAGAAATCATCGTAGCTCTTGACCACGTCTTGATCACAGACTTCTTACCGCTTTCATTCATGGCAAGAATCTTCTTCTCCAACTTCACATTGATATATGGTCCTTTTTTTAATGAACGACTCATAGTTTTTCTTTTCTAAAATAAGTTTACTTCTTTCTTCTTTCTATGATGTACTTAGAAGAGTGCTTTTTAGGAGCTCTTGTCTTCAAGCCCTTAGAATAAAGACCTGTACGAGAGCGAGGGTGACCTCCGGAAGCACGCCCTTCACCACCACCCATTGGGTGATCTACCGGGTTCATTACCACACCACGGTTATGCGGTCTTCTACCCAACCAGCGAGAGCGACCGGCCTTACCGGAACGTTCAAGAGCGTGGTCGGAGTTACCGACACCACCAATAGTTGCTTTACAAGCAGAAAGAATTCTACGAGTCTCTCCTGAAGGCATCTTAATCACAGCATAAGTACCTTCTCTGGAGGTAAGTTGAGCAAACGCACCGGCACTTCTCACAAGCTTAGCACCTTGACCGGGTCTAAGTTCGATATTGTGAATTACAGAACCGATAGGAATGTTTTGAAGTGGCAAGGCATTTCCTACTTCGGGAGCTGCCTGGCTACCTGACATCACTGTTTGTCCCACTTGCAAGCCGTCAGGTGCAACGATATAAGTCTTCACACCATCTACATAGTAAAGTAGGGCAATACGAGCAGATCTGTTTGGATCGTACTCGATGCTCTTAACGGTTGCTGGGATACCATCTCTATTTCTCTTGAAATCAATAAGTCTGAAACGCTTCTTGTGACCGCCACCAATATAGCGCATTGTCATCTTACCGGTGTTGTTACGACCACCGGTACGCTTCTTACCCACAACAAGAGATTTCTCTGGCGCACTTGCAGTGATCTTATCGAATGCGCCAATAACTTTGTGTCTCTGCCCAGGGGTAGTGGGCTTCAATTTACGTATTCCCATTTCTTAAATTAGATATTGCTATAGAAGTCTATTGTTTGACCTTCTTCAATGGTAACAACAGCTTTCTTAAATGCACTTTTTCTACCGCGGATTACTCCACCTTTTGTATATCTTACTTGTCTCTTACCATCATAGTTCATGGTATTAACGCTCTTAACGTCCACACCATAAAGTTTCTTGATGGCATTCTTAATCTCAATCTTGTTCGCATCACGAGAAACACGGAAGCCATACCTGTTAGGCATGTTTTCAGTAATTTCTGTTTGCTTCTCAGTGATGATAGGCTTAATTAGAATACTCATTGCTTACGTCGTGTTATTATTATGCGTTCAAAACATTAACCATTTCACCAAGTGCGCTCTCTGTAATGACCATATATTTAGACTCCAAAACCTTGTAAGTGTTCAAGAGTTTAACATTCATAAGGCTCACATTGGGAATATTACGAGCGGACAAATATACAAAATTATCCGCATTATTCAAAACCATCAATGTACGCGCAGCATCCACCTTAAGGGCTTTAAGGATACCCACGAACTGCTTTGTCTTAGGAGATTCAAAAGAGAAATCTTCTACAACAATCACCTCTTGGTTCTTTGCCTTATAGCTCAAAGCAGAAGCTCTTGCAAGGTTTTTCACCTTCTTGTTCAACTTCTGACGGTAGCTTCTCGGTTGAGGGCCAAACACTGTAGCGCCACCACGAAGAAGAGGAGAGTTAATATCACCTCTACGTGCTCCACCTGAACCCTTTTGACGGATCAGCTTGCGAGTACTACCGCTGAGCATGCTTCTTTCCTTAGTGGCATGTGTTCCTTGGCGTTGGTTTGCTCTATACTGCTTTACAGCCAAATAGATAGCATGGTCATTAGGTTCAATGCCAAATAGACTCTCCGGAAGAGTTACTGTTCTGCCGGTTTCTACACCGTTGATATCTAAAACTTTTACCTCCATGTTTACTTTTCTATTAATACGATTGAACCATTAGCTCCCGGTATGGAACCCTTCACAAGAAGCAAATTGTTTTCTGGAAGGACCTTAACTACTTCCAAGTTCTGCATAGTTACTCTCTTATTTCCTGTCTGACCAGCCATACGAGTACCTTTGAATACTCTTGCAGGAGTAGAACAAGCACCGATAGAACCCGGAGCACGCAAACGGTTGTGCTGACCGTGAGTACTTTGACCCACACCACCAAAACCATGACGCTTCACGACGCCTTGGAAGCCTTTACCTTTAGACTTGCCTATTACGTCAACAAAGCCTGCATTTTCAAAGAAGTCGACAGTAAGGACATCGCCCAACTTGTACTCTTCTTCATAGTTTTTGAACTCGGCCAAGAATCTCTTGGGTGTAACACCACTTTTCTTGAAGTGACCTTGAAGAGGTTTGGATGTGTGCTTTTCCTTCTTGTCCACAAAGCCAAGTTGGATAGCTTCATAACCATCTGTCTCCACAGTCTTCACCTGGGTTACAACACAAGGACCTACTTCGATAACAGTGCATGGTACATTTCTACCCTCGGCACTGAAAACGGAAATCATTCCGATTTTTTTTCCTAATAATCCTGGCATTTCAGTTGAATATATAAATAATGAACATTAAATATTTGTCTTAATCTCGATCTCAACACCACTTGGCAACTCCAAACGCGCCAAAGCGTCAACAGTTGAAGGAGTAGCATTCAAGATATCGATCAATCTCTTAAACGTAGAAAGCTGAAACTGCTCACGGCTCTTCTTGTTTACGAAAGTAGAGCGGTTTACAGTGAATATACGCTTGTGTGTTGGCAATGGAATAGGACCACAGATAGTTACACCTGTTGCACTCACTGCTTTTACGATCTTTTCAGCCGACTTATCTACGAGTTGATGATCGTAAGACTTAATTTTGATTCTTATTACCTGACTCATAATATGTATGATTCAAAAATGAACTATTTCTAATTACTTAATAAGGTCTACACGGCCTTGTACTTCTGTAAGCACCTCTTTAGCGATGTTAGCAGAAACCTCTGCATAGTGAGAGAATGTCATTGTAGATGTTGCTCTACCTGAAGTGATAGTACGCAAAGCTGTTACATAACCGAACATTTCAGCAAGAGGAGCTTTAGCCTTAACGATTCTTGCTCCGGTACGATGGCTTTCCATACCTTCTACCTGACCTCTACGCTTGTTAAGGTCACCGATCACATCACCCATGCTCTCTTCAGGAGTTACAACCTCTATCTTCATGATTGGCTCAAGAAGTACAGGTCCCGCCTTTTCAGAAGCACTCTTGAACGCCTGAATAGCACAGATTTCGTAAGAAAGCTGGTCAGAGTCCACAGGGTGATAAGAACCATCTATCACGGTTACTTTCAACTTATCGAGCGGATACCCTGCAAGCACACCGTTCTTCATGGCACGTAGGAATCCCTTCTGAATAGATGGAATAAATTCTCTTGGAATGTTACCACCTTTCACTTCGTCAATAAATTGAAGTTCGCCTTCAAACTCAGCATCGGCAGGCTCTACGCGGACAATCATATCCGCAAACTTACCACGACCACCGGTTTGTTTCTTATAAGTCTCACGAAGTTCTACGCTCTTAGAGATAGCTTCCTTATAAGACACTTGAGGCTTACCTTGGTTACACTCTACCTTAAACTCACGTTTAAGACGGTCGATGATGATCTCAAGGTGAAGCTCACCCATACCGGAGATAACGGTCTGACCTGTCTCTTCGTTTGTTTGAACGGTAAATGTCGGGTCTTCTTCTGCAAGCTTGGAAAGACCGACACCGAGCTTATCAAGGTCTTTTTGAGTCTTAGGCTCTACGGCAATACCGATAACAGGATCGGGGAAGTCCATAGACTCCAACACCATCGGATGTCCTTCTGCACAGAGTGTGTCTCCTGTACGAATATCCTTAAATCCTACACCGGCGCCAATGTCTCCACAACCGATAAAGTCTTTTGGATTTTGCTTGTTAGAGTGCATTTGGAACAAGCGAGAGATTCTCTCCTTCTTGTCGCTTCTTGTGTTATAAACATAAGAGCCTGCATCCAACTGTCCGGAATAGACACGGAAGAAGCATAGACGGCCCACATAAGGGTCAGTTGCAATCTTAAATGCCAAAGCACACAAAGGGGCATCAGGCGATGTCGGTCTTACTACTTCTGTATCAGGATCACCCGGAAGAGTCCCCACGATTTCAGGAGTATCTACCGGACTTGGAAGATAAGCACAAACAGCATTTAGAAGTGTTTGTACTCCCTTATTCTTGAAAGAAGAACCACAAAGCATCGGGTTGATCTGCATTGAGAGTGTTCCCTTACGGATAGCCGCACGAATCTCTTCCTCTGTGATTGTTGATGGATCTTCAAAGTACTTCTCCATGATCGCATCATCAACATCGGCAAGAGTTTCAAGGAGCTTATCTCTCCACTCTTCTGCTTCAGCTTGAAGATCTGCAGGGATATCCTCTATCGAGTAGTCTGCACCCATTGTTTCATCGTGCCACAAGATCGCCTTCATTGTTACAAGATCGACAACGCCTTTGAAAGTCTCTTCGGCTCCGATAGGTATTTGGATAGGACATGGATTGGCACCCAATACATCCTTTAGTTGGCGAACCACTTCAAAGAAGTTGGCTCCGCTACGGTCCATCTTGTTTACATAAGCGATACGAGGCACTTCGTACTTGTCTGCCTGTCTCCAAACTGTTTCGGATTGAGGCTCAACACCACCAACCGCACAGAAAGCAGCCACAGCACCATCAAGAATACGGAGTGAACGCTCCACTTCCACAGTAAAGTCAACGTGTCCCGGAGTGTCGATAAGGTTGATTTTGTACTTATCGCCGTCATAGTTCCAAGATGTAGTTGTTGCTGCAGATGTGATAGTTATCCCTCTTTCCTGCTCTTGTTCCATCCAGTCCATAGTGGCTGCACCATCGTGCACCTCACCAATCTTGTGTGTAAGACCGGTATAGAACAGGATACGTTCAGAGGTTGTTGTTTTACCGGCATCGATGTGAGCCATGATACCGATATTTCTTGTAAGTTCTATTCCTTGTTTTTTTGCCATTGTCTTTTCCTTATCTATCCACAAACTCTACGCAATCTTCGTGCTCTTCATTCCTTTTGTAACCATACCAAAATGAGGCATTAGATATAGAAGTTTTTCTGAATGTTTTCTATTGTTATTACGTGAGCTGTGTCTTTTTCTTTTATATAAGAGTGGAACTTAGAATCTAAAGTGAGCGAATGCACGGTTAGCTTCAGCCATACGGTGCATATCTTCTTTTCTCTTGAATGCACCTCCTTGGTTGTTATAAGCATCTACAATCTCTGCAGAAAGCTTATCCGCCATAGTCTTACCACCTCTTTTTCTTGCGTAGCCGATAAGGTTCTTCATTGAAAGAGACTCTTTTCTTTCGGGACGGATTTCCATAGGCACTTGGAATGTAGCACCACCCACACGGCGGCTCTTCACTTCCACTTGAGGAGTGATATTATCCAAAGCGATCTTCCAGATCTCAAGAGCAGACTTCTCTTCGTTAGGAAGCTTTGTCTTTACGATCTCTAATGCTGAATAGAAAATATCGTAAGACAAGTTTTTCTTTCCATCGTACATAAGATGGTTTACAAACTTACTTACTTTTACGTCACCGAAAACAGGATCTGGCAACACCTGTCTTTTCTTTGGTTTAGCTTTTCTCATTTTGGTCTAAAAATTTTCGTTTTGTCATTGGTTGTTCCTTCTTCTGTCTTCAACACTACCGCCGTAGCATTTACTCAACCTTGGGAGCCTATCCAATATTACTCAAAACATCGTTTAGTAATAATTGTCTCTTCGTCTTTCGAGCGAAGTAGAAAAGGGGAAATTTTGTTTTGCTCTCTCGTGAGAGCTTTTCTGAAGCCTCCTATGTTATATATGTATAGGAGTTCAAGACAAAGGCGATGGATTACTTAGACGCCTTAGGTCTCTTTGCTCCGTACTTAGAACGACGTTGGGTACGACCATTAACGCCGGCAGTATCCAATGTACCGCGAACGATATGGTAACGAACACCCGGAAGGTCTTTTACACGACCACCACGAACAAGTACGATTGAGTGCTCTTGCAAGTTGTGTCCTTCTCCCGGTATGTAAGAGTTCACTTCCTTACCATTTGTCAGACGCACACGTGCCACTTTACGCATTGCCGAGTTTGGCTTCTTAGGTGTTGTGGTGTACACACGCACACAAACGCCACGACGCTGCGGACAAGAGTCAAGAGCAGGAGACTTTCCTTTCTCTTCGATTGTTTTCCTTCCTTTTCTAACTAACTGTTGAATTGTAGGCATTTTAAAACTGTTTTTATTTCTGTGTTATATCGTATTTGATACTTCTTTTATCGTATCTCCGCCATAGGATACACGATTGAACGCACAAAGGTAAGCATAATTATCTGATTATACAATAAATCAAGCAGATAAATTATTTTCGCTCCCTCATTTCAACTCTTTTGAGAAAAGAAGACTTCCGGAAGGGAGATACTTTTCTCTATCCTGAAGAGAAAAAACGATACTCTTTTTGAGGTAATATACCCCTGTTAAAACTGCTCTAAAACCGCCCTTTCAAGAGAGCGATTTTTATATATTCCATACCGCCGATAGAGCCTCTTTTTACCCTCTCTCTATTTTGATCGGAGGGGTCGTTTTCAGAGCGCGACCGAATTGTTAAATCCGCCCCATTCTATTAACACAAATTCCGATACTCGTTAAGCAAAAACACTAAACGAGCATATTCTTCCGGCTTAACGTGTTTAATTTTTCAATGAACACGTTTACCGATTTCATTAAACACGTTTACCGGATTCGATTAACGTGTTTAGCTAAAATGATTAAAACACTAACTATCAGCATATTATCTGTTTTCACCCTAAAATACCCCTGAAAAGGCAGATTTCTTTATTAGGAAACGTTTACAGAAGGGAGTGTTAAAATTCACACCTATTAACGCGAAAAAGCCCCATGAAACGGACTGAGAAAAAAATTTTTCCAAATTCGCGATTTCTCACATCTCACTGAAAACAAACAGATTAAGCGACAACCCGAAGGAGATATATTCAGAGAGCAACTGTTTCCAACAGAAATATTCGATCTCTCTCAAACTCCGTTTTTATATAAAAATTCCGGCAAAAACAGTCCTCTTTCAAGGCAGGAAAAACCGAATATCGGATGTCCGAATTTAAGCTTTAATGTTGCCGAGAATCTGGAAAAGACAAGACGTAAAAAGAAAGCCCTTTTTATCTCTCCTTTTTTGGCAGCAAACATGAAAGATCTTGACGTTTTGCCACAAAAAAAAGAGCTATGCCAAACTTACGCTTGGCATAGCTCTCCTATTGCTAAAGAACAGTTCGGAGCAGCGCGCTCCACCGGTTCTTATTATCTTCTTGTTATGGGAGTTTGTTCCAGAAAGCGATGTTAGAAACACGCTCTATGGTTATCTTTCTGTCTCCTTCACGAACATCGTCAGACTCGGATGCAGGTACGGCATTCACTTTCTTGCCTACCCCTCTCCACTTCAGCATGCTTGCAGGTACACCTCTCTCGATAAGAGCATTGACCACAGCTTGTGCGCGCTTGCGAGAAAGCTCAAGATTGTATGCCTGATTGCCTTGAGCATCGGTATAACCGGTGATAAGGAAGTATTGACCGGACTGCTTTTTCAACATCTTAGCAGCATTATCCAATGCTTTTTCAGATTCCGGCGTGAAGTCGTATCTGTCGAAACCGAAGTTGATATTCTCCAAAAGATTACCTACTTGTGGTTCTGCCTCCACAAAGACCTTCTTCTCTACAATCTTCTCCACGATCTTTTCGACCGGTTTTTCTACCTCCACATATTCTATACGTGGCTGCGGACGCTTGTCTTTGCCTCCGAAGCGGAAAAGGACATTGAGAGAAACCTGTGCAAAGCGAGGAAGCTCCTTGCGTATAGGCATGATATACTCTCCTTGAAGCCCAAGACCCACGCTGTTGTTAAGCCAGGCATTGACACCGGCACCAACTGAGATGGGGAAGAATTGGTTCTTGTCCTCCAACTTATCCTTGCCATTCCAAGTGTCTTTAGACGACCAGCCTGCCTGTCCTGTAGGATCCTGACTGAAACGTCCTATGTTTCTCGCTTGAAAATCTTTCCAAAGATAGTTGGCTCCGACTCTTAAATAGGGTTCTACATACTCGGATCCGAATAGCGGACTAAGTCTGAACTGCAAACCGGGACCTCCCATAAACAAGAAGCTGTGCTTGCCCGACTTTCCTGTCTGTTCGGGGTTGTTGTATGTGATACCCATAGTTCCTTGAAGATCGAGATAGAACCACTTGTTCAGCTCTCTGGCTACGTATAGCTTTGCGCCTCCCATAAGATGATCTACTCTGAAGTTGTAGAAGTAGTCGTCTTGTCTGCTTTCAAATCCGGAGATAGAGACTCTGTTCCAGTTGATAAGAGCACCTCCGACACCTACTTCCCACGCTTTCTTCGCAGGCTTAGCCTCTTGGGCTTGCAGCGTAGTACTGCAGAACCCAAGAGCCAAAGCGGCAAGTGTATATATTGTATATCTTATTTTCATTGTCTTGTTGTTTTATCTATTACATCCTGATGGTGATATCCCACACTTGTTCGTTTATGATCAAGGAAGATCTTGCTGAGGAATAACAATAGGAGCATTTACACCATAGAAGTCTTTGAACTCAAACTTCGGATCTTGAATAGTAGTGATGTAGTATGGAAGAGCTCTATAAGGAGAATATCCGGCACCAAGGATTCTCTCATCCTTCTTAACCTGAGTCAACTGTCCATAACGGTCTCCCTCCAGATAGCTCATTACAGACCAAACACCGCCATCACGTGGTGCAAGAAGCTTGTAAAGAGGATTGTTATCCTTAAGAGAGATATCTGTTTCGGTCGTAACATTGTTGTTTCCTTCTCGCTTGAATGATACGATCTTATACTTGAAGTTGTTTCTGTATGAAGGAGTATCTCTTAACAAGCTGCCCGGAAGTTTGTCTGATGTCCAAACTTTTACAGGAGTTGGTTCCAGTTTGTACTTCAAATAGAAGTCCGGCAAACGGTCTATAACATCAAGTTCTCCCCAGATAGTAGTCTGGCCATGTACGACAGCTATCTTCGATCCGGTAAAGACCGGAGTAGGATGGATTTCCGGAACGTGTATAGGCTCAGGAAGAACCGGCTTCTCTCCGTAGAAGTATCTTTCACCGACAATAGTAAAGTAGTTCTTCTGACCGTTCCACTCATACTGTCTTACTTGCAACACTCTCTTATTATAGTCATGAATTGCAGGATTAGGAAGTGGTCCTGTCTTCTCTATATCCATTAGAACGATAGGACGTATAATCATCACAATGTTCTTATCTCTTGCTTGATTGAAGTCTGCATAGTAACCATCCTTAGATACGAGCCATCTTTTCGTCTCATCGTTGAATGTGATGTTTTCGATCGTTGGAAGTTGAGTAGGATCATTTACTTTACCTGTTCCAAACTCAGGTTTCGGCAACTCTGCCGGATATTCACCCCAAACACCATCTACTTCACGCTCGTACTTGTAATGCACTGCAGTAAAGTGTGCAAAAGGATAGCTACCACCTCCAAGATTGACATGAGTCTGCTGACGCAGGTAAACAAGGTCTGTGGATATTCTGGTCTTTATCTTGTTTGGCACAAGTGTGTTCTTTGCAGACTCCATGGCTTCTCCTCCAATCTTAACACGAGTAGAACCAAGTCTTTCTGCTTCCGGCTTCTTATATGGCAACTTATCTACCGAAACTTTGAATCGGCCATCGGTATCGGTAACAAACTTTTGTCCCGGCATAGCAGGCATATTATCTACCTCTGTTCCCGCAGGAGCAGGCTTTCCTTCCTTGTCATAAACGATGTACCATACACCGCCATCTTCCGGATCTACATACTCTTTCAAAGATGCATTATAGTATTGAGCTACGACGTTAGCCTTGCCAGTTACAAGACCGCTGGAATCCTTTCCATTCTCTCCGTCTTTACCATCTTTACCGTCTTTACCATCCTTACCATCTTCACCATTTCTACCACGAAGATAATGCCAGAAGTCTGCAAGGCTTGTCTTTTCGCATGGCCATTCATAGCCCGGATTATGAGGGTCCATAACAGGTGCTGCGCTACCTTCGCAACCGGCTTTTACGGTATCAACCCACATTTCATAAGCACTCTTACCATTTTCGCCATTCTTGCCATCTTGGCCATTTTGACCGTCTTTACCTCGAGCAGAAACTCCGGTATTTACATCTCCAATCCACCAGTTACCGTCAGGACCGATACGTGGAGAGACTCCATCTTGTCCGTTTTGACCATCTTGACCATTCTGACCATCTTTACCTTTGGCAGGAACACCGGTATTTACATCTCCGATCCACCAGTTACCATCAGGACCGATACGTGGAGAAACACCATCTTGACCGTCTTGGCCATCCTTACCATCTTTACCTTTGGCAGGAACACCGGTGTTTACATCTCCAATCCACCAGTTACCATCAGGACCGATATGTGGAGAGACACCATCTTTGCCGTCTTGTCCATCCTTACCATCTTGACCGTCTTTCCCTTTTGCAGCAACTCCGGTATTCTTATCTCCTATCCACCAGTTGCCGTCAGGGCCGATATGCGGTGTTCTTCCCGCTTCTCCTGTTGCGCCTGTAAGGAATCTCCAGAAGTCAACTACACTATTCTTATTAGCATCCCACTTCTTTCCTGGATTGTGCGGATCATCAACAGTTCCGGTTGCTACCGCTTCCTTCCACTGTTCGTATGCACTTTGACCATTCTTTCCGTCTTTTCCATTCTGACCATCTTTACCTTTCAAAAATTTGAAATAGTCGGCTACGCCTACTTGATCTTTAGGCCAGTTTATAGTACCATCTGCTACTTTCTCTTTCCAAAATTCAAAGGCAGACAAACCTGTATCTCCCTTTGGACCTTTAGGCATTACTACATCTACTTGCGTACATGCCCCCACTATGCTGGTGATGAGCACAAGCAATAGCGACAAATAAAAAAATTGCCTTTTCATGAACTAATTAAATCTATTGAATAATATTTATTGTGTGTGTTTTCTTAAATTCGAGCGCAAAGATAATATATTTGGACACAATAATCAAAAATCAAAATGATAAAAAACCAAAAACAGGACCAATAATTACATAAACAAGCACACTAATATCAAAATAAAGGCAGAAAAATCATCAAAAACAGATTCATCATTTCAAATAAATGCACACAAAAGACAATATAGAGCATATTTTGAATAAAAAATAGGGAGAGGCGTTTTTTATACACCTCTCCCTATCATTATATTCTCTTCAGATGGATCTATTACTTCTTCTTGAGAACAATATTATCCACTCTAAAACCATTTTTATTTTCGGCTCCTTTTGAATTGAATTTAATGGAGATCTTTCCTTCTGTCAGTGTCGGAGCGACTATCTCGACACTCTTCTGCTGATACTCGTTCTGCTTAGGATTGGTGAGAGATACCTTTTGAGTTTTACCTCCTACTATCACTTCCAAAACACTTTCTGTATCCCCCGACTTATTTGTAGCGAGATCGAATGTCAATACAAGCGTATTTGCATCTGGCGGAACAGGAATATTGCCGACTTGAAAGAAGGTATCACGCTCCTTAGGAAGCCAGATATGCCCATCCAAATGAGAGGTAGCACGAATATTTGCACCGGAGATCTCATAAAGATACCCCTTATCTCTGTTTTCTGTATCTATATACTTCAATAGGTCATCCAACGTTTCAGCTTTATCCTTTGAGCCTTTAGGCATATTGCCGAACCCTTCTTTGAAAAGAGCTCCTTCAGGAGACGGACCCGGATTGACACCTTTTTGAGTGAGAGTAAACTGCAATGTCTCTTCTCCTGCCTGTACACGGATGATTGCTTTACGCTCTTGACTGTCGGTATTGGGAGATGGAGAAACCACAAACTGTCCGTTTCCGATACCGGAAAGAGGAGATACAGACACCCAGCTTTCCGATGTTGAAGCATTCCAGGCAACACCCTCTCCTGCGGTTACATTCACAGTTATCGGAGAGGTCGAAGCAGCTTCTATCGTAGCTTCGGAAGGAGTTATTGCAAACTCTTTCTTTTCCGGACGCAGCTCGTGAGTACCGCCATCTACATCGCTCCATGGTTCTATTACAGTACCCAATTCGTTTACCTCAATATTTCCTTCCGGTGTGATATTCAGTGTAAAGGTGTATCTCTTACCTCTCTCAAAGTTCATCTTGTTAAAATTGCAGTGATACTTTTTACCTCCGGTATCAGAAAGATACAGCATCATATCCACATCATTTTGAGGGATTAGGATTGAAGAGAACGAGTAGCCGTCTTCAGAAAGTTTTGCCCATACCACCTCTGCTTCTTCATAATCGGAGAATGCTCCATCTTGGAGGTTGAACTGTCCCTTTCTATGGAAGCCGGAGATACCGACAGAAAGAATCTTTACAATTTTCTCTTTAGCCTTCGGAGTGAATACAAACTGTACAAAACTCATTTGATGACGGAAAGAGAGTTTGAACTGAGATGTAGGAGTCATACTGTTTACTCCTTTCAGATTGTTGGCATAAATCAAATCCAAAGCCTTTTGGTCAGACTGATTAGATACATTCAACTTGATCTTTTTCTGCTCCACATCAGCTCGATAAGGATGATAAGCCACGAAATCGACATTCGTTCCATCCTCTGGCAGAAGAATCTTATCGCCTTCCGTCTTCGGGATGAAGAGAGCCTCTGCTCCACCTTCGGCAGTAATATATGCCGCATTTTCTTTTGCTTCTCCGGCAGCAGGCAGCATATAAACGCCTATTTGATCTTTCGCTTCAAAAGCCGTCTCTGTTGCACGAGAAGTAGAACCGATGATGGACGATTTGAAAGCCACAGGTTCTTTTCCAAATCCATTCGTCGGCATATCCGGCTTGCTGTTACAAGCAGCAAGGGCAAATACGCCCAGAGCTCCTAATAGTAGTTGTTTAAGTTTCATTTTTAATTCATTTTATGGGATTAAAACTCAATAAATACTCTGTATATATCACCAAAGATGATCTTCTATTTTATTCTTCACTTCATCTTTCAAGAATGGGAAAAAGGTAAATCCGGTCTTTCTTTCCACCTCCTTTACCGTACACTTGTATTTCATATAATTATCACCTGAAATCTCGGAAGTATTTTTCATGATGAATCCTATCGTATGAAATTCTCCATGTTTGTCCATTTTAGCCAGCACCTTATAGTAGTAGTGTGGAGCAGGACAATCGCGTCCGTCATTATCCTGAGCCATATGTACCGGTTCGCCATCCTCCATGCCGGCTCCGGTAACCACATATAGCGTATCTTTTCCCACTCCATTGGTAACCAGTCCGGCTTGCCATGTTCTGATCTGTCCCTCTAATCTCTGCCAGATCTGTTGGTTCAGATAGCTAGCTTGAGGTGTCATATTGGTTGCATAGAAGGTAGCATCGTTCAGCTTTCGACCTGCTGTCCTGTCTCCGCTTGGGAGTTGATGCCCTCTATCATACCTTATTCCATCCTTGCTCTGATACCCTCTCTTATCAAGACGAGCCTGATACTCTTTCGGGACATCGGGGTCAAAGTCAAAGTTATTCAGTCTCTTGAAGTTGCCCAAATAGAATCCGTGGAGAGGATAAGCCACCCAATAGGCAAACTTAAGCTTGGTGTCGAGCAGGAATGTGTAGTTTCTTGCACCATTCAGTTCGGTTGAGAAGTGAGTATGGACGAGCGTATTGGGCAAAGAACGCTTTTGGGGCAGCTCCCGATAACCGACCTTGTCGTCCGGGATAAGTCCTCCCGGCTTAAGATTGATACCATAACTGTACTCATATCCCATCTGAAAAGCATGACTATCCACACGGATATTCCATATATACTCTTTTCCGGAAGGCAGCCTAAACAGCACTCGCATTGCGTTACTCTTTTCCGAAGGCAGTATGAACGCTTCGGCTCTCACCTCCGATCCTGTTCCGTCTATCTTGGCCGTAACAGTCTCTCCGGCTGCCGGCTCTATACTCCATGTGCGAGAGAGGAGGTCGAAACGCCCTTTTGTAGGAAATCCCTGCAGAGTTACCTGCAATCCTTCAAGAGAAGAGCCATCGGTAGAGCGCACATTAAAACGCACTTTGGACAACGCATGGCGGAAGACCAGATCCGCTGCACTGCTTTTACTGGTGATACCATTCAGATTATCGGCATATAGAAGATTGATCTGCTCCGGAGCAGACTGATCCGAAACGGAAAGCGAAACACTCTTCTCATCGAGGGGAGTTCTATGCGGATAGTAGGCAAGTATGTCTATCTTCTGCCCTTCCATCAGATGTATCTCGTCCGAACTCGAAGCCGGGCGGAAAATGGCACGGCTGCCGCCTGTCTCATTTATAAACAGATTATTATCTGCTATCAGCTCTCCTTTGTTCCATACAGCTTCCGGACGGCTCATTCTCGTAAAGACTCCGATTTTATCTCCGGATGCCCACTCTCCATCAAGGGCACGTAAACTCTCGTCTGCAAAGTTTGCAGAAAAAGTAAGTCCGATCTGCTCTTTCTTTTGAGGCACTTTAATACCGCTCTCCTGCTTACAAGAAACCGTTCCGAAAGCGACCAAAAAGAGAAGTAGCATGGCTCCACTCAGGGAAGCCCTATGTTCTTCTTTTGTGTACATCATACCTAAAGTATCTTTTTGCCACCATCGCCCTTTTCTTCTATCACAAGCTCTCCATACTTTATATGCTCAAAGATCCACCGACAGGTCGGTGCTTTATCACGAAGGGCGACTATTGTGTAAAACTTTCTGTCTGTTTTCTAATCCTTATTTTCTATTCCGTTTCGTTTCTTCACGCCTTATCTCTTTTCGAGAGACAATAGTAACACTTTTTTCCGTTCTGTTTATGCTTGTATGCGACGTACCATATTCCGTACCCAACTCCTTGGAGCAAATCTTCCCGAAAAGACCAACAGCCGGTTCCATACGCCATGAATGGCAACCACCTGCCCTCTCATCATTGCTTCGTAACCAAATCGCGCCACATCTTGAGGCTCGCTCACCTTTAGATTCCTAAACAGTCCCGAAGCCAAGAGATCGGCTCTCGCCTCAAAGCCCGTCCGTATAGGTCCGGGGCATAGAGCCGTCACGGAAACACCCGTTCCCTCCAGCTCTGTTGCAAGAGCTTCGGAAAAAGAGAGGACAAACGCCTTTGTCGCATAATAAATACTCATGTACGGACCGGGCTGAAAAGCCGCAATGCTGGCAACATTCAGTATCCGCCCCTTCTTGAGCCATACCATCTCCTGTCCGAAAAGATGACAAAGCTCCACCACGGCAGAGATGTTCAGAGCGATCATCTCCTGTTGTTTTTTCAGATCGGAGGTACAAAACGGAGCAAAATCGCCAAACCCCGCATTGTTTACAAGGATCTCTATCTCGAAGCCTTGCTCTCTAACCAGATCGTAAAGCCTGCGAGGAGACTCGACAAGAGCAAGATCCATGGCAACGATATCGGCAGAGACCCCGAAGGACTGCTCTATGTAGAGCTTCAAAGAAAGCAATCTCTCCTCGTTTCTTGCTACCAAAACGAGGTGATGACCATTGCTCGCCATCAGCATCGCAATCTCCATACCAAGACCTCCGGATGCTCCCGTTATCAATGTTCTTCTCTTATCCGACATAAAACAACAGTTTGTATATACGAATGTAAAGAAAAACGATGATACCTTTCCCGAATTTCCTATTTTTAACCTATGTTTCCATTCCGCACCACAGCTCTGTTTTTATATATTTAGTACCAAAAAAAGCTCTCTTTTTTCCCTCTCTCTATTTTGATCGGAGGGGTCGTTTTCAGAGCACGACCAAACTGTTAAATCGGAGCTGTTTTATTAACACAATTTCCGATACCTATTCATCCAAAACGATAAAGCAGTATATTTTGTCGGCTTAACGTATTAAACGAAACCGGTAAACGTATTTACCGATTTCATTTAATACGTTTACCGGTTTCAATTAAAGTATTTAGCCAAAAACATCAAAACTCTCAATATCAACCAATTAAGCATTTTCACCTTAAAATGTACCTAAAAAGGCAGATTTCTTTATTAGGAAATATTCACAGGCGCAGGCATTGAAATTTACACCTATTAACGCGAAAAGCGCCCATGAAACGGACTGAGAAAAAATTTTTTCCAAATTCGCGATTTTCCATATACATTTGAATATAAAAGAGTTAATACACCTCTTCATTTTTTCATGCCCTCCAACCGGGAGAAAAAGCGGAGCAAAAAAGAGGAACTCCGGCTCTCCGTTTTTATATAAAAGTTCTCCTTAAAAGAGCCTAAAAGAGTACCTGAAGAGGGAACATCTCTTCCCTCTTTTACGGAAAATATAACTATCTTCGTGAAGCCTTTACAACAAGGTTTTGTGTCAGGCATCAGACACCTAACAGACAACAAAAGAAGAAAGATATGAGTCACGTACATTTTATATCCTCCAAGCGTAAAAGCATTCGCAAGTTTGCTCCCGTCCCTGTCCCTCAAGAGGCTGTACAGGAGATATTAGAGGTAGGGCTTCGTGCGCCATCCTCGATGAGTACCAACGCCACACGTTTTATTGTAGTAGAAGATAAGAGCACGCTGGAAGCGTTGTCCAAGAGTAAGAAGATGGGCAGTAAGTTTTTGGCAGAAGCTCCGTTGGCTATCGTTGTGGCTGTGGATCTCAATAAGTCGCGCCGTCCGGAAGCAGAAGCCGCCATCGCTGCCACTATGATGCAGCTCGCCGTTACCGATCTGGAGCTTGGCTCATGC
The DNA here is from genome assembly GCF_000768755.1 of Porphyromonas sp. COT-108 OH1349. Classification (NCBI taxonomy): domain Bacteria; kingdom Pseudomonadati; phylum Bacteroidota; class Bacteroidia; order Bacteroidales; family Porphyromonadaceae; genus Porphyromonas; species Porphyromonas sp. COT-108 OH1349. Next base: position 149,062 of record NZ_JRAH01000019.1, read on the forward strand.
TGGATACACGTGGCAGACTCCACCTCTCCCGAAGGAGAAGAGAGCGAAGCCATCGTGAAGAGAGTACTGAACACCCCTCCGAGCATAGGAGTCCTCTGCATCCTTGCACTCGGTGTCCCTGCCAATGATGAAGATCTCGCATTCCGTGATATAGAGATAGACTGGGGACGTGTATCCATAGACACGTTCAAGGATATAGAAGACTGATTTCACTACACCATGTACACCTTCTGTCTTGTCGGCTCCGGCAATGTTGCGACCCATATAGGGACAGCTCTCTCAAAGGCAAATCTCCGATGTTTGGGCGTGATGAGTGCCACGGCAAAGCACGCAGAAGCATTGGCTCGGAAGCTCGACACCAAAGGAGTAACAAGAGTGGAGGAGCTTCCCCGAACGGCAGACATCTACCTTCTATCCGTTACGGACACCGCTTTAACCTCTCTTGCCGGGCAGCTTTGCCGGCATATCTCTCCCGATGCTGTGCTTCTGCACACGGCAGGAAGCATTCCCATGCAGACACTTTCTCCCCATCCCCATATCGGTGTGCTCTATCCGTTGCAGACGTTTTCACGCTCCAGAGCGTTGGATATGTCCGATGTTCCTCTGTTCGTAGAGGCTTCCGACGAAAAAGCAAAGGAGACTATACAGACACTTACCTCTGCTCTTCAGAGCAAGCAGATCAGGGAAACCGGCTCCGGCGAACGGCTCATCCTGCACCTCGCTGCGGTTTTCGCCTGCAACTTTTCCAATAACATGCTGCACTCCGCAGCCCTTCTGCTCAAGAGGTATGGACTGGAAGAGACCCTTCTGAACCCTCTCATACAAGAGACCATGGCTAAAGCGATGGAGATGGGAGCGGATAAGAGCCAGACCGGACCGGCGGTAAGAGGAGACCATAACGTGCTTTCGCGCCACCTTTCACTGCTGGAAGAGGAGGGCTTGCCTTCGCTTACCGAAGTGTATCGGAGCGTTAGCCATAACATCCAACAGTTGTCGCACCACACAAAAGATTCAGATGAGTAGAATTTTAGAAGACCTAAGACCATTCAAAGCAGTCATATTCGATGTCGATGGAGTACTTTCCAAGACCACCATCGATATGGATGAGAGTGGCATTCCAAAGCGTACCGTGAATGTTCGAGATGGCTATGCCATCAAGCAAGCCACAGATCAAGGGCTCATTTTAGGTATCATCACAGGAGGCTATTCTCCCTCCCTGCCGTTGCGATACAATGCACTCGGCATGACGCACGTCTATATGAAAGCCTCCAACAAGACAGAGCAGTGGGAAGACTTCTTACAAAAGACCGGGCTACAGCCTCATGAGGTGATCTATGTAGGCGATGATATTCCGGACATACCGGTAATGTCGCGTAGCGGACTCGCCGTTGCACCTGCCGATGCTGCTCCTGAAGTGAAAGCAATAGCGCACTACATCTCTCCGGTGGAAGGAGGCATGGGAGTTGCCAGAGACGTATTGGAACAGTTGATGAAAGCCAAAGGGCTATGGCTAACCGGGGATGCCTTTGGATGGTAAATATAGAATAACAAAATATGCCACGTACTAAGATAATACTTGGAAGCAGCTCCCCAAGAAGAAAAGACCTTCTTCGGAAAATGGGGTATAAGATAGAAGTTCGCACCGCACCCTGTCAAGAGGACTTTTCTCCCGAGATGGACCCAAGAAAAGTCCCTGAATTTTTGGCAGAGAAAAAGGCTCGTGCCATAGGTCCGTTGGTTTCAAAAGACGAGCTGCTCATTACGGCAGACACGATAGTCCTCCTCGATGGAGAGATCATAGGCAAACCGAAAGATAAAGAAGACGCTGTACGCATCCTCTCACTCCTGTCCGGGAAAATGCACGAAGTGATTACCGGCGTGGTGCTATCCTATAAAGGGAGGGTCTGTAAGACAAGTGCCGTAACAAAAGTATATTTTCGCCCCCTCTCCCAAGAGACCATCCGCTACTATGTGGACGCCTACTCCCCTCTGGACAAAGCCGGTGCATACGGCATACAAGAGTGGATAGGGCTCATAGCGGTAGAGAAAGTGGAAGGATCTTTCTACAATGTGATGGGGCTGCCAACCTCTCTACTCCGTCATGAGATAGAGAAATGCCTTTCCGGGGCATCCAAATAAAAAGCAGGCAAAACCTCTAAAAGGCTATTATTCAACATTATTTTGTACCTTTGGGAGGATGTTTTGCCACGAGGCTCAAACATAGAATCGTATATTCCATAACACATAAAACTTATAAGAACATGAAGATTAAACAGCTCACAAGCTTAGTGTTGGCAGCTCTTATGGGAGTAGCCATGTTTGCTTGTACGCCTTCGGAGAAATCGACGTCCGAAAAAGACAACATCATTAAAGTCGAAGTCCCGGAAAGACCGGCAGGTCAGGAGCACGTATTGGAGCTTGCCACCGAACCGCTTCCTACCGTAAGAGTCGGATTTATAGGACTTGGTATGAGAGGCCCCGGTGCCGTATATCGCATGATGAACATACCGGGAGTGGAGATCGTGGCACTATGCGACGTAGAGCAGGATCGTGTAGAGAAGGTCAATGCAAAGCTTGTGGAAGCAGGCTTGCCCAAGGCTCAAGAATTTTATGGAGACACTGCGGTATGGCGTAAGCTCTCTGCAATGGAAAATCTGGATCTTATCTACATCGCCACAGACTGGTCTTCACACGCGAAGATGGGTGTTCAGGCGATGAACGATGGCAAGCACGTGGCTATCGAAGTACCTGCTGCGATGACCATGGAAGAGATTTGGGATCTTATCAACACTTCCGAACGCACAAGGAAACACTGTATGCAGCTTGAAAACTGCGTATATGACTTCTTCGAGCTTACTACTCTGAACATGGTTCAACAAGGTCTGCTTGGTGAGGTGATACATGGCGAAGGCGCGTATATCCACTCTCTGAACGACTTCTGGAGCGCATACTGGAACGACTGGAGACTGGACTACAACCGCAAGCACAGAGGCGATGTATATCCTACACACGGTCTCGGCCCGGTTTGTCAGGCGATGAATATTCACCGTGGAGATAAACTCAACTATCTTGTCAGCATGGACACAAAGCCTTTGCAGATTCCGGCTCTTATCAAAGAGAGAACAGGAGAAGAGGTAAAAGACTTCCGCAACGGCGACCATACGATGACAATGATCCGCACTGAAAAGGGTAAGACCATCATGATTCAGCATGACGTTGCTTCTCCAAGACCATATAACCGTCTGTATCAAATCTCCGGGACAAAAGGATTTGCCAATAAATATCCCACTCCGGGCTTTGCTCTTAGCGGAAAGGATCTGGATAAGGAGACTACCCTGAACCACGAAGATCTCGACACACACAACTTTGTTCCGGACGAAGTACGCAAGCAGTTGATGGAAAAATACCGCCACCCGATCGTGGATGTAGAACTTGAAGAGACTGCAAAGCGTGTCGGAGGACACGGTGGTATGGACTTCATCATGGACTATCGCTTGATCTACTGTCTGCAAAAGGGTCTTCCTTTGGATATGGACGTGTACGACCTTGCAGAGTGGTGCTGTCTGATTCCGCTTACAGAGATTTCTCTCGACAACGGTTCTGCTCCAGTAGAGATTCCGGACTTTACTCGCGGTCACTGGAATAAGCTATCCAAGCTGGAGTTTAAGAAGTAAACCTCTAAAATATCTGCGGATTCGACACTCCGTATTCGCAAACAGAAGAGAGGGCTATCCGATATTTTCATCGGGTAGCCCTCTCTTTTTATGGTTGTATCCGCTGCGCAATTATTTTCTTATCCCGTTCAAAACTTTCTCTTATAGTAATAAAAAAAGAGTCTGAACAGATTCAAACAAGAAAATCAAGGTTGGAACAGCAAGATTCAAGACCTGAATTGCAGAAAGTGAGCCTTGATTTTTACCATTCAAGCCTTGAAGTGAGGATTTGATAAGGTTCAAAGAGACTTTTTTACCTGTTCAGAAGAAGTTTTATATGCTCTCAGACCCTTTTTTTACCATGGAATAAGAGAAAAAGAGAAGAGCAAACCGGCAAGAAAGCTACTATCCAAGAGGGGAAACAAAGCTCTTTTGTCCGAAGGCTGTTTACCCTGCAAGGCTTTTCTCTTCCCGCCTTGCTCCTATAGAAATTGTTTGTATTTTTGTAACATATTTGGGACACCCCATATATTCTACATATACCTATTAAAATCTGAATATGAGTAAAGAACGAGATTTTCTGATCTTCTCAGGAACAAACTCCCGATACTTGGCAGAAAAAATATGTCAAAGCCTCGGTTGTGAACTTGGAAAGATGCAAGTAGACCGATTCGCAGACGGAGAATTCAGTGTCTATTATGAAGAGTCCATTCGTGGAAAAGATGTCTATTTGGTACAGAGTACGGTACCGACATCGGATAATCTTATGGAGCTTTTGCTGATGATAGATGCGGCAAAGCGTGCAAGTGCCCACTATATCGTGGCTGTCATCCCTTACTTCGGTTGGGCGCGTCAAGACCGTAAGGATAAACCTCGTGTCTCCATCGGTGCCAAGCTGATAGCCGATATGCTTTGTGCTGCCGGAATATGTCGCTTGATCACCATGGACCTTCATGCCGATCAGATTCAGGGATTCTTTAATGTTCCTGTGGATCACCTTTACGCATCGAATGTCTTCTCCAACTACATTCAGGAGACATTGAGCATGGACAATCTCGTTATCGCAACTCCGGATGTGGGTGGTACCAAGCGTGCCAACTCTTATGCCCGCTATCTGGGAGTCCCAATGGTTATCTGCCACAAGAGCAGGCTTAAAGCCAATGAGGTTGCAGAGATGCGCATCATAGGGGAAGTAGAAGGAAAAGATGTTCTGCTTATCGATGACATCGTAGACACAGCAGGAACAATCACCAAGGCAGCCAACCTCATGCTGGAAAATGGAGCGAAGAGCGTCCGTGCGATAGCCAGCCACGCCGTGATGAGCGACCCGGCAACTGAACGTGTTGCAGCATCTGCACTGTCGGAAATGATCTTCACAGACTCCATTCCATACCGTAAAGAGTGCCATAATGTACGCATCCTCAGCGTTGCGGATATGTTTGCGGAAGCCATCAAGCGGGTATCCTGCCACGAGTCCATAAGTTCATTGTACAACATCTAAGTCTGTCCGATGTTCCTTAAAGGAGTAGAGAAAAATAGAACAAAAGAGAAGAGCGAAAGGGCAAGCCTCTTTCGCTCTTCTCTTTTACGGTGGTACTCGGAAAACGGTAGAGATCTGCCTTGGAGACAGACCCAAGATCCTTACAAGATATGGATATCCGAAATCATCCTTCAACAGACACAGGTAAAGCAGGGATGGGGCTACTATCTCCGTTTTGTAGAGCGTTATCCGACAGTCCGATCGCTTGCGGAAGCTCCCGAAGAAGAGGTCTTACATCTGTGGGAAGGGTTGGGCTATTACTCTCGTGCGCACAACATGATGGAGGCAGCAAGGCAGATCTGCAACGAGAAAGGGGGCATCTTTCCCTCCACATACCGAGAGCTGCTCACGCTTAAAGGTGTGGGGGCATACACCGCAGCGGCCATTGCATCCATTGCATTCGGTGAAGCTGTCGCCGTAGTGGATGGAAATGTTTATCGGGTGCTTTCCCGCTTCAACGGCATAGATACTCCGATAGACACCACAGCAGGGAAGAAGCTCTTTGCAGATATGGCTCAGGAGTACATGGATGAGGATGAGCCGGCTCTCTACAACCAGGCAATCATGGACTTCGGTGCATTGCAGTGTCGCCCCAAAGGGACTGTCTGCGAAGAGTGCCCTTTAGAGCGTGAGTGTCTGGCTCGCAAAGCAGATCTGGTGGATCTTCTGCCCAGAAAGGAGAAGCGTGTGGCGGTAAAGGAGGAGAGCATCCGGTACCTTCTCTGCTTCTCTCAAGATGGGGAGCTGATAGTGCGGCAGCGAGACAAGAAGAGCATCTGGAAGGCGTTGCATGAGTTCCCAACACTTTCTCCGGAGGATATAGACTCTCCGGGATATGAGCTGTTATGGGAGACGACACACCAGCTGACACACCGTAGACTGAACATACAGATATATACTTCGGAGCAGAAAAAGGAAGAACTGCCAATGCTTCCGTTCTTTTCCATTCCCCTTGAGTCGCACAACAGAATAGCTTTTCCAAAACCGCTGAGAGAGTTTCTGGACAGACACTTTCCACTACACCTCTCTTCGGAATAGGATAGATTTCCCCTATATAAGATTCAGCATCTAATGCATAAAATAGTATCTTTGTGGAGTATGAGAGTTTTATTCGAGAACTAACAGTCTCAAAACAACAGAACAACCTATGAAAAAAGCATATTTTATACTCCTTTCCGCTCTTGTGGCACTGATGTTTCAAGGATGTGATTGGCTATTCAGACGCGGACAATTCGAGGAAGGAAAGATACATATCCCCCATTACGTATTGGGCTATCTGGATAATGCAAAAAATCTGGAAGCGACCTACTACTCCTATGAGAACTCCATCAACATCCGATGGGCACATAGCGTGCTGGTTTTGGGCTGGGATTCCAAAGGTGAAGATCTCGCCGGATACAAGGCGTTATGCAATAAAAACAAGGATACAAAGTACGATGCTCTTACCTATACTATCAAAGGAGATGCTTTCCGATCCTTTGGTCGCAGCTACAGATACTACTATAACTCAAATGCCATTACCGGGATAAACGTAACAAGTGATGCGGCATGGGACGATGCTCATCCGGCAGGAGCTTCTCTGAATGATATTATAATCTTCTACTCCAATGCTCTTGATCCGTTCATCCAATCGGGGTATAAGGAAGAGTTCACCTGGGATGAGAAGAAACAAAAATTCGAGCCGATCAAAAAAGATGACTCTGATAGAGAGGAGCTTGTAGGCAGGATAGAGTGTTTATTGTCCAAGTTCGACTTCTCCTCTTGCCGTCTTCTTGGCTTGGGCGAGATGACGCTATGCCGTCTGAAGATCGCCCAAAAACCGACAAAAGAGCTGAAACACATCATCAAGATAGAGATTCTGTTTGAAGACGGAACGAAGACATTCAAACAGCTCAGTATCAATTTCCCGACAGAGAAACGCTCCTGAAATTCGACCATTACGGCTTCCGGCTCTTTGCTCCTCTCTTTCTATTGCGCTTGTAAGAGTGTCTGTAAACGATGTAACCTGAGATAAGAATAAAGGTAAAAAGGAGTCCGAACAGAAAGATAAAGAGATCCGAGAAAGGCCCGATCACCGGATTGTATGCACGCCCAACGTGTATCTCCAAAGCAGTATGCCATAGTGAGAGTCTTCCTTTTTTAAGGATCTCCGGCATCTCTGCAAAGGCTGATCCGTCCGATGTTTGCGCTCCGGTATTATAGCTGAACACAATCTCTTTGCCGGCAGAAAAGTCTCTACTGTATCCGCTGACCTGATTATTAAATACAGGTCTGCCTGCAGGCTTTCTCTTTTTCGGTACCACCTCTCCGGTCTGACGGTCCGTGATAACACCATTGACCCTGTCCCAGGAAAAAAGTCCACTGAAAGATCCCACCGTCCAGCCGTTTGGAGCAGGCTCCATACAGTTTATACCCATCACACTGACAGGAGGAGTGTAAGCGACAGGGCGAGGAACAGCATCCAAAGAAGCAAGAGAGAAAAATCCGGAAGAGGTGTACAACAGCCAGTCGGAAGTGTTGGCATCGTAACGCAAATTGCGCAGTTTGTCCCTCCAAGGGTTAGGATCGTCCAGCACAGAGCCGGGCAGAGGTTTCACGTCAGAGCGGATAATGGCAATCAGAAGCGGAGGACGCAAAAAAGTACCCGTAATGCCCAGAACAAGGAAGAGCACCAAGAAGAGTGCGCCAACCTTATTGTGCCACTTGATAGAGAGCTTGAGAGCATTCATTGCAGGTTTTATCGCCAGCTGTTTCTTGCGTCTGTAACGAACGAGTTTCGGGATGAAGGTGAATGCTATCCCGGTCAAGCACATCACTATAAGCAGTACCCCAAGAAAATCAACCAATAGCTGTCCCGGCAGACCGAATAGCTCGCCACTGTGTAGCAGCCAAAATGTACGGAACAGAGAGGTTTTCGCAACGTATCCTTCCGGCTCTTTGATTTCGTGAGAGTGAAAAGAGAGGTAAGGACAAGCAGCATGATACACCTTGGAACGGGTCAGCACAACCAGCGTATCACCTTTGACCGTGAGGTCGGATATACGTTCATCTATCCCTGCACGTGCTGTGAGATTTTCCCATCGGTTATCTGCGCCAAGTCTGTACAGATCGAATGTGGTGATTGCATACCGCTGCGCATCCGGTGTGGATACTACTCTGTTCACGATTCTATTATCTGCGCCCGTGAGAAGACCGGCATTAAACGCCGCAAAGGAGCGATGCAATGTGTCGGACAACAACATCCCGGCAGTGCCGTAGAGCAGTACGGAGTCTCCACCAAGCCTGATAGTCCCTTTCACTGCTCCGTTGTTCCAGTTGGTGTAACCATAACTCGCCGGCAGTGCCGATCTTGGAATATCTATGCGTGAAACCGCTCTCCGGTGATTGAGAACAATGCCGGAAAGAGCAGACAGAATAATAAAGAAGCAAACAAACAGCCCTATCCATTTGTGGTACTTCTTAAAAGCCCTGTTCATATCAGTAGAAATCTGTTTTTAGATGAGTATCTGTTTTCGTGCAAAAGTAGCAAATAAATCTCTCGAAAAGCTGTAACATAAATCACGATAAACAATAAAGAAGTCTCCTATATTTGCATAAACAAACACTCAAACCAATTAGAATTATGGAAAAAAGAGCAACATTTCCCTCTGCAACCGTATTTGGTCTTTCTAACGAAATCGAATACTCCGAAGGAGGAATCATAAGCAAGCAGATACTCAAAAACGATGTAGGCAACGTTACACTCTTCTCATTCGACAAAGGACAAGGACTAAGCGAACACACTGCACCCTTTGACGCTTTGGTACAGATCATAGAAGGAGAAGCAGAGATACGTATAGGCGGAAAACCTCATAGCGTGAAAGCCGGTGAGATCATCATCATGCCTGCCAACGTTCCGCACGCTCTGCAAGCGGTGGAAAGCTTTAAGATGGTTTTGACAATGATTAAAGGAAAGTAAACCATGAGCGAATATATCAACAACTCATCCCAAAGAAAAGAGATGCTCAAGCATCTTATCCTCGAACTTCACCGAGGTACAGCACCCGAACAAGTGAAGAAAAGACTCATGGAGATGCTGAAAGCCGTTCCCTACAACGAGGTTGTGGAGGTAGAGCAAGAGCTGATAGCCGAAGGTCTCCCTGAGAGTGAGATCTTGAAGTTATGCGATATACACGCCGCAGTACTCGATGGCAGCATAGACACTTCACACGCTAAGAATGTTCCTCCGGGGCATCCGGTAGACACGTTCAAGCAAGAAAACAGAGCGTTGGAAGCTCGGATAGTGAAGATAGAAGAGATACTGGAAAATCTGCCCAAACTCGATCCAAACGATTGGGAAAAGAGTCTCTTGCAGATACATGCACTCTTTAACGAACTCTCCGATGTAAATAAACACTACCTCCGAAAAGAGTACGCCCTCTTCCCTTACCTCGAAAAAGCCGGCATCACAGGGCCTCCAAAAGTAATGTGGGGCAAGCATGACGAAACTCGTGCCTACCTTAAAGCCGCACACGAACTATTGGGTCGCAAACCGATGCCTACCATTCAGGAGTTTTGCGCAGCAGTACCGGACGTTATCGTACCCGCTATTGAGGCAATACAAGGAATGATCATGAAAGAGGAAGAGATCCTGCTCCCGATGTGCATGGACACCCTTTCGGAAAAAGAGTGGTACAGTATCTATATCGAAACTCCCCAGTTCGGCTTCTGTCTTTATGACCCTACAACCGAATGGCAACCCACGGAAGAAGTAGCAAACGAACCCACTTACCTTTCCGGTGATGCCATAAGACTGTCATCCGGTAGCTTCGATATGAAAGAGCTCGAAAGCCTCTTCGTTACCCTACCGATAGATATCACCTTTGTGGACAAAGAGGATAAAGTAAAGTTCTTCTCCCATAGTCCGAAGCGTGTCTTTGAGCGTAACCGTTCCATCATAGGCAGGGATGTCCGAATGTGTCATCCTCCTCACAGCGTTCACATAGTAGAACAAATCATCAACGACTTCAAGTCCGGAGCCGAGAACAAAGCCGCTTTCTGGCTCTCCAACTTCATGGGCAGATTTATCTATATAGAGTACACCGCTCTGCGAGGAACAGATGGAGAGTATCTCGGAGTAGTGGAAGTAACGCAAGATATTACCGAACTGCGCAGACTGGAAGGCGATCAACGCCTGCTATCATACTCGGAGAAGTAAGCTATTCATAATAAAAAAAATAGAAAAGAGAGAAAGTATCAAACCGGATGAGCTACTTTCTCTCTTTTCTTATTGATTCAAAAGACTATAAAACTATCTTCTCCTATTCTTTCATTTGTTCAGAAAAAGAGGGATTTAAGTATTTCATTCTCATATAAGCAATATGAATAACAGATGGAATAATGACTCTATAAGCCGGTCCTGCTATATCAAAGGCTGTCCATATCGCAAGAATTGTCCAACCTATTGGTCCGGAAAAAATACTTAAAGCACGTGTCAAAGTAGCATTAAGAATCAGAGGAAGTCCTCTACCAAGAATAAGCTTTGCAATCTTATTGGCAATCACAACAACCATCTTGTAATAGTAGAATCCTTTTCTTCTTATTTCAGCTTGTATGAGTGCTATTATTGCTTCCTTCTCTAATCCTGCAGTATGAATCTGCATTTCTTTAGCCATCTTCTCCAGATCCTCCATACTTGCATTTTCTATTGAATCCGTCAAGATCTTTTGGAGAAGATATGTTTCAATAACCTCTACTGAAGATTCCTTTTTGAAGTTTACTTTTTTCTTTTTTGCAACCTTAATCAGAATCTTTCTATACTCAACTCCGCCTCCTCTTATTATATTAAGAAACGTATTTCCTCCAAATCGTTGCAATTCATCAATAATTGAATCCACCATGAGATTCAGGTTGTGAGGATAATACTTCTTATATTCCTCTGTTTCTGTCAGACATTCCGTCAGTCTGGCATCTCCATTTTTATTTTTGGTTAAATAGTCAACCAAAATGCGAAGATCTTCATTCTCCGCATGATAAAGAAATTCCAAGTCTTTTTTTGTAGCCATAAAATTTTATTTTTCATTAGTTATACGTATCACATCTGCCATATTCTTTGCCTAACTTAGAGTATAGGCCTACGACAGGCAATAGAAAAAGAAAAAAATCAAAACCGACATTACAGGTTGAGTTGCTGTAATTTTTTTCAACAGAAGCATTTTCTGTAATTGATTTAACTTTATTCACAAATATAAAGCCTGGGAATTAGACAAAGCAGCCATAATATTTCTTTTTATGAACTATTTCTGCTATTTTTGAACAAAATATCAATTTCTCAGAAACAATATTTATAACTATGGCAATAGAACATCCCGAACGAAAAATTAGGCAGATTCGAGAATTACAAGACATTACTCAGGAATACATGGCAGATAATCTTGGTATTTCTACTCGTGCGTATTCTAAGATAGAAACAGGAGAGACTCAACTAACTATTGGACGCTTAAATCAAATCAGCGAAATCCTTAAAGTAGAACCAATACAAATATTGGGATTTGATGATAAGAAAATATTCAATTTCAATAATACAGCTCCCAATAGCACATGGCACAACTATGAAGAATACCATAACTCTCCTTCTGAAAAGCTTATAGAGCAGTACGAAGCAACCATCGAAGCATTGAATGGTCAGATTACATTGCTCAAACAAATCTTACAAGAAAAGGAATAAGAGGATCACATCTACTTATTATCTTTCATTGGAGGAAGAAGAAAAAATATCAAACAGATAACCCTCATTTATTTTAAGTTTCTTTCTCAATGAACGGCTTTGTCTTGTTATACATTTATCCATAAAAAAAAGCGAGCATAAATATCCAAAAATATCATTTAATAATAGGAAGAAGGAAATTTATAGCCCCGAATCGGAACCCATTTTTATATATTCCATCCCTCCTCTCTTCCCTCTTTCTATTTCACTCGGAGGAGGTGTTTTGAGAGCACGACCGAATTGTTAAATCCACCCCGTTTTATTAACACAAATTCCGATACCTGTTCACTCAAAACACTAAACGAGCATATTCTTCCGGCTTAACGTGTTTAATTTTTCAACGAACACGTTTACCGATTTCATTAAACACGTTTACCGGATTCGATTAACGTGTTAAGAATTTTCGCTTATAATACTGATAATTAGAATATTAAGCATTCTCACCCTCTTTTTGCCGTTTTTGGGTATAAAATCAAGTTAGAGTTTATTTACATATTGCCCTGTTAAAATTCGCATATATTAACGCGAAAAAGCCCCATGAAATGGACTGAGAAAAAATTTTTTCCAAATTCGCGATTTTTCATATCTACCTAATTATTAGAACCTTATTGCGATCTTCAAATTTTAGGAGGAGGAAAAAGGGGAAGAAAGAGGAGATTTAGGACGAATTTCGGAGAGGTCGTTTTTATATAAAAGCTCCCCAAAAACAGAAGAGCATCCCAAGCCAAAACTTAGGATGCTCTTTTGTATATTTTTCGGTGGGAATGCTACCCGATAAAGTTTTCGCAGTATGCGCAGAGCTTTTCGCCGTTGTGCTCGATGTACTGAGCATAAAGCGGCTCGGAGGCAGTGATGCAGACCGGATTGGAGCAGCGGTGATCTCCTCTGTGCGTTCCATGTGCAATGCGTGGCACTTTAGGCTCCAAGGCGATACCTTCGGCGGCTCGGAGGAGTGTAAGGATAAGTGCCATGCGGATGTATTTGCCGTTTGCCACTTGTCGGAAGTAGGCACTTCGAGGGTCGTTGTCTATCTCCGGTGATATTTCGTTCACGCGTGGAAGTGGATGCAGGACGATCATCCTTTCAGGGGCAAGCGCCATCTTTTCTTCGTCCAAGATGTAGAGATCCTTAACCCGATCGTATTCGGCGATGTCCGAAAAGCGTTCTTTCTGTACGCGTGTCATGTAGAGAATGTCCAACGTCCCGATGACGGCTTCGATGCTGTCGCTTTCGGTATAGGAGAGACTTGCCTGACGCTCCAGTTCTTTCCGCATATAGTCCGGCAGGCGGAGCGAGTCGGGCGAGATGAGAACGAAGTGTATGTTCTCGAATCCGGACATTGCTTTGATGAGGGAATGCACCGTGCGCCCATACTTGAGGTCTCCGCAAAGACCGATGGTGAGCTTGTCGAGTCTGCCCAGTTCACGATGAATCGTCAGAAGATCCGTTAGTGTCTGTGTGGGATGAGAGTGGCTACCGTCTCCGGCGTTAATGACCGGGATGGAGCCGTACTGCGATGCGACCAGGGCGGCACCCTCCTTAAAGTGTCGCATGGCTATGATGTCTGCATAGGTAGATACGACACGAGCCGTGTCGGCAACGGTCTCGCCTTTGGAGACGGAGGAGTTGCGCGCATCGGAGAAGCCGAGAACATTTCCTCCAAGCTCCATCATCGCAGCCGTGAAGCTGAGTCTGGTGCGTGTGCTCGGCTCGTAGAAGAGCGTTGCCAACTTCTTTCCCCTACACACTTCGGCATAGGCAGCCGGGCGGGCTATCATATCTTCGGCAAGGGCGATGAGGTCTCGCACTTCTTGCGAAGTAAAATCGGTAGGTTCTATACAGTGTCTCATGAGAAAGGAGAGGTTAGGGATTACTGTCTGATCCAAGATTCGTCCGAAGGGTTGTTACGGAAGGCGATCACCTGTTCCTTCTCTTCGGGCGCGATGTACCCTTTCTCCACGGCAACTTCCACGAGAGTGTCCACGTTGGAGAGGGAGACATTTTTGACGCCGGCGGCTTCGAGGCGGTCGATGCCCTTCTTCATCCCATAGGTGAAGATGCTCACGATGCCGAGCACGTCTGCTCCGGCTTGGCGCAATACCTCTACGACGTCCAAAGAGGAGCCGGCTGTGGATATAAGGTCTTCGACGACGACAACTTTTTGCCCCGGTTCAAGGAGTCCTTCGATCTGATTGGTGCGTCCGTGGTCCTTGGCACCGCTGCGGACATAGCCCATGGGCAGATCGAGAATGGTGGCTGTGATGGCTGCATGAGCGATGCCGGCGGTGGATGTTCCCATGAGCACCTCCACGTCCGGATAGTGTTCGCGGATGAGAGTTGCGAGTCCTTCCTCCACCGCTTCCCTAACCTTCGGATAGCTCAGAGTGAGGCGATTGTCGCAGTAGATGGGGCTTTTGATGCCGCTTGCCCATGTAAAAGGAGCTTTCGGGCTCAAAAAAACTGCTCTGATAGAGAGGAGTTTTTCCGCTATATCTCTTGATAGATTTTCCATGTTTTCTTTAATATCTGTTTTGAGGTGAATGTATATGTTGTGCCGAGGGTGAAAAAGCGTGCAGTAGGTCTCTCCGAATTTGGAGATTGTCATTGCTGTTTTTTATCGTTCGGGCAGCTCCGTTTTTTTCTTCTTTTGCAAGGAGAAAAATTCTTTCCACATAGAAATTTATTTTCGTTCGCATAGAAATTTCGCCTTTTCCGAAAGGAGACTTCAATTCCTTTACATCAAGCTAAAAATCAAAATGCTGCACACATTTTTAGGATGCGACTTTTTTCATCGCTGCAAGAAGTCTCGACAGACCTTCCGATAAGCCTCCACCGGATCGGGAGCTGCAGTGATGGGACGCCCCACCACGATATAGTCCGACCCGATTTCGCGAGCACGTTCGGGGGTGGTTACGCGTACCTGATCGCCTTTATCCCCATCAGCAAAGCGTACACCGGGCGTGATGGTCAGGAAAGAGGGGTGTGTTGCTTCTTTCACACCCGCCGCTTCGAGCGGAGAGCAGACCACGCCATCGAGTCCGGCACGCTCGGCATTTTTTGCATAGTGAGCTATGACGTCGTTGATGTCGCCTTGTATGAGCAGATCTTCGTTCATGCGTTCCTGCGAAGTGGATGTAAGCTGCGTTACAGCAATGAGCAGCGGACGAGAACCATCCGGTCTGGTGAGACCTTCAACGGCAGCACACATCATCTCCACCGTGCCGGCGGCATGCACGTTGGTCATATCCACATCCAGCTTGGAGAGGACAGTCATCGCTTTCTTTACGGTGTTGGGTATGTCGTGGAGCTTGAGATCCAAGAAAATCTTGTGTCCGCGCTTCTTTATCTCTCTTACGATTTCGGGACCTGCAGCGTAGTAAAGCTCCATCCCGATCTTGACATAAGGCTTCTCGTTCCGGAAAAGATCCAGGAAACGGAGCGTAGCCTCTGCGCTCTCGAAGTCGCAAGCTATGATTACATCTTTTGCCATGTTGTTCTGTTTCTGACTATAATAGTGTTCTTTTACTCTTATTCTGCCACACCGATAATCTCCCTGAGGGATGAGATGCCCAGCTTCTCCATCTCCGCCGGAAGCGCTTCGATGATCTCCTTAGAGGCATAGGGATTGATGAGATTGGCGGATCCGACCTGCACCGCAGTAGCTCCTGCCATCATCATTTCCAGAACATCTCGCGCCGTCATCACGCCTCCGCATCCCATGATGGGGATGGAGACCGCCTTGTGTGTCTGGTACACCATGCGAAGAGCTATGGGAAATATCGCAGGGCCAGAGAATCCGCCCGTGCCGTTGGCAAGGACAGGACGACGCTTTTTGAGGTCGAAACGCATGCCCAAAAGCGTATTGATCAGACAAAGACCATCTGCACCTTCCGCTTCGCATGCCTTTGCGATGGAGACGATATCCGTAACGTTCGGGCTCAATTTGATATAAACCGGTTTTTTGCTTACGGCTTTCACATGCTTGGTTACGAGTGCGGCTTGATCGGGACAAGTGCCAAAACTCATCCCTCCATGCTTGACGTTGGGGCAGCTGACGTTGATCTCGATGATGCCGACCTGCTCCACTTCGCTCATCAACTCGGTGCAGTAGACATACTCTTCCAATGAAAATCCGCTGATATTAGCCACCATTGGTTTCTTGAAGATCTTTGCCAATCGGGGAAGCTCCTCTTCTATCACCTTGTGAACACCGGGATTTTGCAGCCCCACCGCATTGAGCATTCCCTCCGTGCACTCTGCAATGCGAGGGGTAGGGTTACCGAATCGAGGTTCTTTCGTAGTTCCCTTGAAAGATATGGAGCCAAGAATGTTGAGATCATAGAAAAGAGCGTACTCCTGACCAAACCCGAATGTTCCGCTTGCAGGAATGATGGGATTATCCAACTCCACTCCGCTAAGATTTACAGATAAGTCTACCATACGATCTCCTCCTTTCTGAATACAGGACCTTCCAAGCAAACTCGCTTGTATCCTTCTGTTGTCTTGTGTGTGCATCCCATACATCCTCCAAAGCCGCAGCCCATTCTCTCTTCAAAAGAGAACTGTCCGGTGAAAGGCAGAGCATGGAGAGCTCTCAGCATGGGTGTCGGTCCGCAGGTGAAAAGATAGTCTGCACTCCGACACTCCGGGCTGTCCATGATAAGCTCCGTAACCAATCCTTTGAATCCATGGCTGCCATCCACCGTGGCGACATATACCGTTGTTCCGGGAATCTCGGCAAACTTATCGGCATAGAAGATCTCTTTCTCCGTATTAAAGCCCAGCACTACGATTGGCGCAGCTCCATTATCGGAAAGATCCTTACAAAGCCTGTAAAGAGGAGGTACACCCACTCCCCCCCCCACAAGAAGCGGACGGGAAGCAGATACAGATATATCGAAGCCGTTACCAAGACCTGTCAGGAGGTCAAGCTCGGCTCCTGCATTCATCTTGGAGAGTGCCTCCGTACCGGAGCCAAAGACTTTATATATAAGGGTCATAGTGCCGTCATCATAGTCGCATATAGAGATGGGACGACGCAGGAAATGCCCTTGAACAAGGATATTGACGAACTGACCGGGACGGGAAAGGTATCGGGTATCTCCCTCCAATATCATCTGCCAGACATCCTTGGCGATATTGACATTACTAAGGATAGTATATCTTCCTTTCTTGTACATTATATTCGTTTTATTTATTCGGCATCTATGGTCGAAACTTTAAGAGTGATCTCTTCCAGCACATCCAGCAACACTTTCACGGTTTCCAATGCGGTGAAGACGGTAACGTTGTTCTCCACAGCGGCTCTACGTATTTCGTAGCCATCCAGACGGGTATTGTGCTGATTTACATCTATCGAGTTGATCACATAGCTCACATAACCTTGTCTTAGAGAGTCTATAATCTCTGTGCTGCCTTCGCTCAGCTTGTGCAGTGTGCGTGTCCGGATTCCGTTTTCTCTCAAATATTTTGCCGTACCGGTAGTGGCTTCTATGTTAAAGCCAAGGTTATAAAAACGTCTTATGAGTGGAAGAGCTTTCTCTTTAGCGGCATCGGCAAGTGTAACAATCACGGTTCCGTAGTTTGCCACATTCATTCCCGTAGCTTGGAGAGCTTTATACAACGCACGAGTAAGCGTTTTGTCGTATCCGATAGCTTCGCCGGTGGATTTCATTTCCGGGCTGAGATAAGAGTCCATACCCCTTATTTTGGCAAAGGAGAATGTCGGAGCTTTCACATACCAACGTTTCTTTTCCGCCGGATACTCGGAGCTGAATCCGAGTTCTTTCAGACTCTTGCCCAGCATAACCTGTGTAGCCAAGTGAGCCATCTGGATTCCGGTTGCTTTGGACAAGAACGGCACGGTGCGTGAAGAGCGAGGATTAACCTCGATGACATAAACCTCTTCTTTATCGTCCACGATAAACTGGATATTGAACAGTCCCTTTATGCCTATTCGCAAGCCTAACTCCTTGGAGTATTCGAGAATGGTCTCTTTCACTTTCTGGCTCACCGAAAATGTCGGATAGACACTAATGGAGTCTCCGGAGTGGATACCTGTTCTCTCCACGTGCTCCATGATACCCGGTATAAAGACATCCGTTCCATCACAGATGGCATCTATCTCAAGCTCTTTACCTATAATATATCTGTCCACAAGCACCGGCTGATCGGTGTTAAGCTCTACCGCATTTTGGAGATAGTGGCGCAGTCTCTCCTCATTGGATACTATCTGCATGGCTCTACCACCAAGAACGTAGCTCGGTCTCACGAGTACCGGATAGCCTATGCGTGCTGCTGCTTTCACACCATCCTCTATGTTGGTTACGGCTTCCGCTTCCGGTTGAGGGATTTTCAGCTCTTCCATGATGCGCTCAAAGCATCCACGGTCTTCTGCGTTGCGTATTGCCTCCACATCGGTACCGATAATGGGCACACCAAGTTTATGTAGTGGCTCTGCAAGGTTAATCGCTGTCTGTCCTCCGAGAGACACGATAGTGCCGACAGGTTTTTCCAGATCGTACACATTCATGACATCTTCCACCGTGAGCGGTTCAAAGTATAACTTATCGCTTGTAGTATAGTCCGTAGATACGGTTTCCGGGTTATTGTTGATGATGATAGCCTCATAACCGGCTTCTCTGATAGACCACACGGCATGAACGGTAGAGTAATCAAACTCCACTCCTTGCCCGATACGTATAGGACCTGAACCCAATACGAGAATCTTTTTCTTGTCGCTCGGAGTGGATTCCGACTCGTTCTCATAAGTAGAATAGAAGTAAGGAATATCCCTATCGGTCTGCCCTGCACAGCTATCCATCATCTTATAGACCGGATAGATGCGGTGTTCTTTGCGGAAAAGATACATCTCTTCCTGACTCATGTTCCAGAGCATTCCCACATACTGATCACTAAAGCCCAGCTTCTTCACCTCTTTCAGAACAGCGGCATCCCTGACATTATTACGGACCAAAGCCTCATGTTCCACTATGTTTTTGAACTTCTCAAGGAAAAACAAGTCTATCTTCGTATTGTTGTAGATAAGAGAAAGGTCTACGCCGTTTCGGATAAGTTGAGCTATGGCATAGATACGTTCATCGGTCGGAGTCTTGATGTATTCAAGAAGTTCCGCAGAGGTTTTGTCGTCGAAGCTTTTCTTGTGAACGTGGCATACGCCCTGCTCCAAACTGCGGATAGCCTTAAGGAAAGACTCTTCCATGGTACGTCCGATACTCATCACCTCTCCGGTGGCTTTCATCTGCGTACCGAGTACATTGGAAGCATCGCTGAACTTATCGAATGGGAAGCGAGCCACCTTTGTTACAACATAGTCTATCGTAGGCTCACAGCAAGCCGGCAGATCCTTGATAAGGATTTCATCCAGATGCATTCCCACAGCAACCTTTGCCGTAACACGAGCTATCGGATAGCCTGTTGCCTTGGAAGCCAAAGCCGAAGAGCGAGAAACACGAGGATTGACCTCTATCAAATAGTAGTTGAAAGAGAGTGGATCCAAAGCAAACTGGACATTACATCCTCCTTCTATCTTCAGTTCGCGGATGATACGAAGGGCACTGTCTCGCAACATCTGCACCTCCTTATTGGTCAGTGTCTGGCTTGGTGCTACCACGATAGAGTCTCCCGTGTGTACGCCTACCGGATCTATATTCTCCATGCTACAGATTGCCATTGCGGTGTCGTTGCTGTCTCGCATCACTTCAAACTCGATCTCCTTGTAGCCTTTGATGCTCTTCTCTATAAGAACCTGATGAACGGGAGAGAGGAACAGTGCATTGCGCATAAGCTCTCTAAGCTCATCTTCATCATCCGCAAAACCACCGCCGGTACCTCCGAGTGTGAATGCAGGACGAAGCACCACCGGATATCCGATCTCCGCAGCCACTTCCACTCCCTCTTCTATCGTGTGAGCGATCTTGGACGGAAGCACCGGTTCACCCAGCCCTTTGCACAACTCCTTAAAGAGATCCCTGTCTTCCGCTCTCTCTATACAGGTGAGAGAAGTGCCGAGCATCTCTACCTTACACTCGTCCAATATACCTTTCTTGGCAAGCTGCATGGAAAGATTAAGCCCCGTCTGACCTCCCAAGCTTGGAAGAAGGGCATCGGGTCTCTCGTAACGAATAATCTTTGCGGCATATTCCAGTGTAAGAGGCTCCATATAGACTTTATCTGCCATGTTGGTATCCGTCATGATTGTTGCCGGATTGGAGTTGAGAAGAATCACTTCATACCCCTCTTCTTTCAAGGCGATGCAGGCTTGTGTTCCTGCGTAGTCGAACTCCGCAGCCTGACCTATCACGATAGGACCGGAGCCTATCACCATTATCTTCTTTATGTCTGTTCTCTTTGGCATCTTCTACTTATTTTTTCATCAGATCTATAAAACCGTCAAACACCTCTCTGTAATCTGTTGGACCCGGATTACTTTCCGGGCAGAACTGTGTTGTCATCACCTTATCCTCTTCGCAGATCATCCCCTCAATATCCTTCAGTACCACATTGCGGTGAGTAGCCACAAGCTTTGTGCCCATCAGGCTACCCTCTCTCATGGAATATCCATGATTTTCCGCTGCCATCTTTACCCTGCCTGTTCGTAGATCCTTAACCGGGAAAGATCCTCTATGACCCACACGCATCTTGTAAGATGTTGCACCATAAGCGTGTCCGATGAGCGTATGTCCGAGAGAGATTCCCAGCATCGGCACTTTCCCCTTGAGCTGTTCTATCGTCTCCAGCACACTTGGAAGATCGGCAGGATTACCGGGTCCGCCGGCAAGGACTATACCGTCCGGAGCAAAGGCGAGAATCTCTTCCGCCGTTGTATCGAAAGGCACTATCGTAACATTGCAGCCTCGTCTGTTAAGACTTCTGATGACGTTATACTTAACACCCAAATCGAGCACGACCACATCGTAGATATGTCCGGGTGTACGGGTCAGCCATCTTTTCTTACAGCTTACACGAGAAACACCGTCTGTCGGAAGCGCCCAAGCGTCCAACTTTGCCTTAGCCTCTTCTACCGGTGTATCGGGTGAAGTAAAGAGCACTTTCTGTGCACCCTCTTGTCTTATTATGCGTGTCAGGGCACGGGTATCCACTCCCGCTATTCCGGGAATATTGTACTCCTCCATCACTTCACTCAGCGTTTTGGTATATCTGAAGTTGCTGGGAGAGTCGTTGTACTCTCTTACCACAAATCCTCCTGCTACAGGATACTTTGCTTCATAGTCTTCATCCGCCACGCCATAGTTTCCTATAAGTGGGTATGTAAGCACCACCGCCTGATCCACGTAAGCCGGATCGGAGAGGATCTCCTGATAACCAACCATGGCAGTATCGAAGACCAACTCCCGGATTGCTTCTACTTTGGCTCCAAAGCCGTAACCATAAAACTCCCTGCCGTCGCTGAGGACGATCTTTGCGGTGTATGGCTTTATCGTTGTCGTCATCTTCTGAAAAAATATATCTGTTAAAGTCTTTCTGACATCTTGTTATCTACATAGACATGCTTACCCGAAACTACGGTGAGCATCGTTTTACCCTGTACATCCCATCCGGTAAACGGAGTGGCTCTACCTTTGGAGAGGAATATTTCGGGGTCCACCTTGTACTTCGCCTCCAGATCCATCACCACAAAGTCTGCGCTGTCTCCCACGGCTGTACCGCCATCTATGCGGAACAGACGGCGAGGATTGTTTGCCATCAAGTCCATAAGATGTTCGAGAGACATCTTTCCGGTAACGACGAAGTATTTGTACATCAGAGGGAATGCCGTTTCCAGTCCGACGATACCCATATTGCTTCCTGCCAGTCCACGGCTCTTTTCCTCTGCCGTATGCGGTGCATGATCCGTGGCAATACACTCCAATGTGCCATCCATAACACCTTTGAAGAGTGCTTCTTGGTCTTCTTTGCTTCTGATAGGCGGGTTCATCTTAAATCTTCCATCCTCTTCTATCTCCACATCGGTAAGAAGAAGGTAGTGCGGAGCCGTCTCTCCACTCACACGCAAACCTTTTGCTTTGGCTTGTCGGATAAGCTCCACGCTCTCTTTTGTAGAGACATGGCAAACATGATACTGACAGCCGGTGCGTTCGCTGTACTCTATATCCCTCTTGACCTGAAGCCACTCGCTTTCCGAGCAGATCCCTTTGTGTCCGTGAGCTTTGCAGTACTCTCCATCGTGGATATATCCTCCCTTTATCAGCTCTTCCACTTCGCAGTGAGCCACAATGGGTCTGTCCACCACGGCGCATCGGCGCATCGCCTCTTCCATCAAGGCATCTTCCTGCACGCCTCTGCCATCATCGGAAAATCCTGCCACTCTGGCCTCTATCCCGGCAAAGTCCACAAGAGTTCCTCCACCCTTCTGTCCCATCGTGATACAACCTATCGGATAGACCTTTACCACAGCCTGCTCCTCTATCATGCGCTCCTGTACCGCCAGCGTCTCGCTGCTGTCCGGAGCAGGATTGAGGTTAGGCATCGGACAGACAGCGGTAAATCCGCCATGAGCCGCAGCTGCCGTTCCGGTGGCATAGGTCTCTTTCTCGGAAAATCCGGGTTCACGCATGTGCACATGCACATCCACCAAGCCGGGCAACAGCGTAAGACCGGAAAGATCTATCACTTGCTCTTCCGGCTCCATAGGTTCTATCACCGCCTCCACAGCCTCTATCTTTCCGTCTCTCACTGCTACGTCGAAGCGTCCCAGCTCTTTCTTATCTGTGCGGTACACAGTTGCATTCTTGTAGATTGTTCTTGATCTCTTCATCTTGGTTCTTTAATACAAAAAAGGGTAACCGAACAACTCGGCTACCCTAACAGTAAATTGAGGAAATATCGTAAGAGTAAAAAAGGAAAAGGAGCAAGATCCGCCCGTGTTACAGACTTGGGCAAGGCTACACTGCATCCCTGTATGACTCCTTAGTCTCTCCATTGTGTACTATATGATTTGCTCTTACAAAGGTAGTGCAAACTTTTGGGTTGCGCAAGCCTGAAATACTCTTTTCATTATCTTTGTGAAAGGACAAAAAGAGTTAGCTCATGATGACGAAAATAATGGACTATTCCACCCTACGGAAAATCCGTTGGTCTCCATACATTTTAAGGTATATCTTCCCGCTCATTCTCCTTATGACAGGCACCATTTATGTCGTGAGAAAGGTTTCGACCAGCTCTATCACGCCCTACTATTATAAGGAGATGGAGAGAGTCTCTCCCGAAGAAGGGCTGAAGCTGATGAGCTACAAGGGACGGTACAACACCGCCTTTAACGACCTCAATGAAGAGCAGCTGATCGTGGCACAGCGGTTGGGCATAGAGCCGATGCAGAGCAGAGAGGATCTGGATAGCAGAAGGAGCGATCTGGTAGAGGTGAAAGACACCCAAAACTACAGCCTTGCCACTCTCTCCCACTCCGTACCGTTCCTGGTGCCGAAAGCCAAAAATCTGTTGGACGAAATCGGTGCAAGATTTTCGGAAAAGCTCTATCTCTATGGGCAAAAACCGTATCGCCTTCAGATAACAAGTATCACTCGTACCATTGCGGATGTCAAAAGTCTGGCGAAAAACAATGTCAACTCCACCCCAAACTCTACGCACCTCTACGGGACAACCATAGATATTTCGTGGGCTACGTTCGTGGATCCGCCCTCCGGTTACACAGCGATCAATGGAGAGAAAGACCTCTCGCCGGAACAACTCAAAGGAGTGCTGGCACAAGTGCTCGATGAACTTCGGCAAGCGGATCGCTGTTTCGTGAAACACGAACGCAAACAACCCTGCTTCCATATCACGGTACGATGACAACCCGATGAGAAAAACGAGGGGATATTCATTTTTATATATTCCATCCCGGTGCTTCTCCCCTGTTTTTGCTCTCTCTATTTTGTTCGCACCCCTCGTTTTCAGAGCGCGGCCGAACTGTTAAATTCACCTCATCTTATTAACACAAATTCCGATACTCGTTAAGCCAAAACGCTAAACGAGCATATTCTTTCGGCTTAACGTGTTTAATTTTTCAATGAACACGTTTACCGATTTCATTAAACACGTTTACCGGATTCGATTAATTTTTTCCAAATTCGAGATTTTATATATCTAATTGATTTCAAACTCATTACATAATCTTCAAAAATTGGAGACTGACTTTATGGCAGTGGTATCACCCTTTCAGAACCTCTTTTTAAGGAAAAATCGACAGAGTGGGTGAGAACTTTTATATAAAAATAGAGGGGAGAAAAAACGTCTGAACCCTATTAAAAGAAAAAGCAAGAAATCTTGGCAAACAAAAAACCTGCAAATCTTCATCTTCTAAGAGCAGAAAATTTGCAGGTTCTTCTCAAAGTACCACTACACCGGGCACATATATCTGAAAAATTAGAAGCTACTCTTCTCACAAAAGAAGAGACCTGAAAAGAGCTTCCGGAACTACTTTTTGATCAAAACATAGTTTTGTGCCAACTCTCCCTCAGTCTCTACGCCATTGGAATCGCATAATACTGCTCTGTCTTCATAGACATTGAAGTATCTGGTTTCTGTCTCCGGAGAAGAGAGTTCTATAGTACGACGATTTTCCAAAAGGGTAAACTTTCCACTCTCTTGAAAGGTTGAGTTTTCCTCTCCCATATACTCCATAGTAAGGGAAAACTCCTCCCCGGAAAGAATCAAAGACATGCGAATGCCTTCACAGTCCGCACAAGGGATAACACCTTCAAAGGTTCCTTTCAAAACTTCAGCCATAGCTTCCTCGCTAATAGACCATTCTACGGTAGTTTCTGTGGCAGTCTCGTTGCCACTCTTGTTGTTGCAGCCAACAAGGAAGATCGCACTAAGAACGATCATAAGAGATCTCTTTTTCATCTTGCTTATATGATTTTGTTGTGTGATAATAGGATAACGCAAAGATAGTCATTCTGTTTCGGAGAAAAACAGATGCTCCGAACGGATAGTGTAAATAAAAACAAAAGAGGATGTCTCACGACACCCTCTCTGTTTCTGTTCTGTTATTTGATAACCTTAAAAAATCTAATACCATGAAAAACACACTGCAAAGTTAAAGCCTTTTTTCTTTCCATCCAACGCTTTATTTGCTTTTTTTTGCTATTTCAATGGCACTATCATGTTAAAGTTTCATAATTTATAATTCGTATTTAACTTTCTGCTCTTTGATATAGGCCTCTCTGTCCGATTGAGTCGGAGAGAAGAACGAAATTGCAGCCATTCTATCAATAACTTCCTTAGCCTTATCATCCATTTGGGTAGGAACATGGATGCTGATATGTACAAGCAGATCGCCCTTGATTCCTGAACGTAAAGATGGTAGGCCTTTGTTTCTAAGGCGCAAAATCTTACCGGGTTGAGTTCCCGGCTCTATCGTTACTTTCACCTTTCCGTCTATTGTCGGCATTTCTACCTTCCCACCTACCACTGCTTCCGGATAAGAGATAAGCAGATTGTAAATAATGTCGTCTCCATTTCGGATAAAGTTATCATCCGGCAGCTCTTTTATGACAACGATAAGATCTCCCGGCTCTCCGCCTCTCGGTGCAGCATTTCCTTTTCCCGAAACGGTAAGTGCCATACCTTGCTGTACACCCGCCGGGATGGAGAACGCGACCACTTCTTCTCCCATTTCGGTACCTTCTCCATGGCAGTGTCTACACTTCTTGTCTATGGTCTCACCGGTTCCTTTACAAGAGGGACACACCTGTTGAGTCTGGATGGTTCCCAGAAAACTCTGCTGTGTATGGAATACCACCCCACTACCACCACAAGTAGCACAAGAGTGTACATCAGAAGGGCTTTCGGCTCCCGTACCTCTACATACGGAACAAGTATTGCGTTTCTTTACCTTGATCTTCTTATCGACTCCTTGAGCAATCTCTTTAAGACTCAGAGATACGGTTACACGAATGTCTCCTCCTCGCGAACGACGAGAGGAAGAAGCAGATCCGCCAAAACCGCCAAAGCCTCCGAAATGTCCTCCAAAGATGTTTCCAAACTGAGCAAAGATATCATCCATGCTCATGCCACCTCCATAAAAGTCTCCGAAGCCACCGCCCATTTCAGGACCGTTATGTCCAAAGCGATCGTACTTTGCACGCTTATCAGGATCGCTAAGTACACCATACGCCTCGGCTGCCTCTTTGAACTTCTCTTCGGCTTCCTTGTTGTCCGGGTTTCTATCCGGGTGATACTTAATAGCTGTCTTCCTGTAAGCTTTTTTTATCTGGTCGTCCGTAGCATCTTTTGAGACGCCTAAGACTTCATAATAATCTCTTTTCCCTGCCATAATAAATATCTGCTACTGTACAGAAAGTTACTGTCCCACTATCACTTTAGGGTGTCTTATCACCTTATCGTTCAAGGTGTACCCTTTCTGTACACACTCTATCACTTTACCTTTCTTATCGGCATCTTCCACAGGAAACATACCCACCGCATCGTAAAGATCGGCATCGAACGGTTCGCCAAGCACTTCCATCTCCGAAACACCCTGTGCTTTCATTGCAGAAATAAACTTGGTACGAATTATATCTATTCCCTCTGCAACAGCATCCATATCTGTCGCCTGACGGAGATTAGCCACAGCAAGATCGAAGTCGTCCGCTACATTTATAAACTGTGTCAAGATACGCTCTCCGGCGGTTCTGATAAGTTCGCTTTTCTCTTTGAGTGTACGTTTGCGGAAGTTGTCATACTCCGCTCTGAGACGAAGGTGAGTATCTTCCAACTCTGCCAGGCGTTGCTCCAACGTTGGTTGCTCTTCCGCTGTCTCGTCTACACCCTCTTCTTTCGGCAGATCCGCTTTCGGCATCTCCTTTTCCAACTCTATATCTATCTCCTCTTTCTTTTCTTTTTTCATTGTATCTGTGTCTTTATTTTTGTCTGTTCTCCTACTTTCTTCTATGCAAAAGCATTGCCAAACTGCAAGTAAAACCTATGCCAACATCTGTCCTACCCTTATCTCGTGCATCTCAGAGGGAACAACCGAACGGATAAGCTCGCACAAGTGGTTCACAACACTCTCTCTGACATAGCTCTGAGTGTGCACCAAAGAGATAGGACGCACGGGGCGCGGAATGGCAAAAGGTCTTAGCAACTCTTTCTGTGCCTTAGACATTGTGGAGACAGCAAGCTCCGGGACAAAGGTTATCCCATATCCGCCCTCGACCAGGTGCATATAGGTTTCTATTCCACCCAGCTCATAGTCTATGCGTCTCTCCTTCACGGCAGGAAGAGAGCAGAACCTGAGCAGCTGATTTCGGAAACAGTGCCCTTCGTCCAAAAGCCATAGGGTCTTAGGATCTACTTTCATGCTCTTGATTTTCTCTTCTGCAAAAAGAGGTTCATTGCGGCTTACATATCCGATAAACTCTTCGTAATAAAGAGGATGAAGAGCAAAGCCGTCTCCTTTGAGGTCTCCTGCAAGGATGGCAAGCTCTATATTTCCGGCACACAACTCCTGCTCACACTTTCCGGTGGTAAGCTCTATGAAGTGGATATTGAGCGAGGGCGCTATCTTCTTCTGCGCTGTGATGATCCTGGGCAAAAGGAATGGGGCAATAGTGGGCAGTACTCCTATTCGGACACTTCCGCTAAGACCCTCTTTTTCTTCGGCAGCCAACTCTTCGACGCTTCTTATCACGCCCAAAAGGTCATGCGCTTTTGCTGCTATTTTCTCTCCTACGGCTGTAAGTCTTATGGGTTGATGCGCTCTATCCACGAGAGTTACACCAAGCTCTGCTTCCAGCTTCTGTATCATGGCACTCAAGGTAGGCTGAGTAACATTACATGCCTCGGCTGCCTTTACGAAGTGCTTATGCTTTTTCAAAGCATGCAGATATTCGAGTTGTTGAAGGTTCATTCTGTATAATCTTTATTCTGATCTTCTCTTTCTATCTACAATCGGTCTACTCTTCTTTCCATATTCGCCAAGCCTCTTTGGCTTGCTCTACCAGCATCATATCTCCATTAAAGGTGTGAGCACCATACTCTTGACACAATGCCATAAAGCGAGTAACTTCCGGGCTATAAACCAAATCGATAGCGATGGTTCCTCTTCTGTTTATCTTTTCGTAGGGTAAGGGAGGGGCAGTAGAGATATTTGGGGTCATCCCCAAAGGGGTACACTGAACAATGAGAGGGTAGCTCTCCATGACACCATCTTCATTCAGGGATGAATAGGAAACGCCATTGGTTACGGCATCCGGCGTTCTGCTTACCACATTATAGTCAATACCCTCTTGCTTGAGACAGTAACAAACCGAACGGGCAGCACCTCCGCTTCCGACGACAAGAGCTTTCGAGACATACGGATTTCCGGACTGCCGTAAAGCGTGTTCAAGCAGCTTTGAAAAACCTACGACATCGCTATTGTAGCCATACCATAGAACTTTTCCGGTCAATGCCTCACGCTTCACCTTGACAACATTGACAGCTTGAAGCTCAGCTGCTTCGGGAGATAATGCGTGCAGGTAGGGGATGATGTCGGATTTGTGGGGACTTGTTACATTAAAGCCGGCAAGAGAACCGGACATATCGCGATTTCTCTCTATCTCAGCGAGAAAATCGGTTAGCTCTTTATACGAAAAAAGAGCATAACGAGCCGGGATACCCTCCTTTGAAAAGAGAGTATTAAAAAAGGCAGGACTCTTGGAGTGTTCTATCGGATACCCTAAAAGTCCATATAGAACAGGACTACTCATTTTGCTCTATTTATCTCCTACATATAGCACACAGACTCCCGGAGAGAAAGAGTAGAAGCGTGCATTTTGAAAGCCGGCATCGGACATCAGTCGACACATATTCTCTCGCATCGGGACAGTCTTTATACTGTCGGGGAGATACTGATAAGCCTGCTTGTCGTGAGCCACCGCCTTTCCGAGCAGTGGTATGAAGTACTGTGTGTAGATCTTGTAAAACGGTTTCAATATTCGTCTGGAAGGCTCTGCCAACTCCAATACACAGAGACGTCCTCCGGGGCACAAGATGCGAAAGATTTCGGATAAGCCACGAGAGATGTTCTGAAAGTTTCGGATGCCGAACGCGATGGTAACAGCGTCAAAGCTCTGATCTTGGAAAGGGAGATCAAGAGCATCTCCACGAACAAAAGAGACTTCTTTAAGAGTGTATCCCATCTCCGCCGCTTTGTACTGAGCCACTTCGAGCATTCCTTCAGTGAGGTCAAGTCCCACAAGAGAAGCGTCGGGATTGGCTTCTTTCAGTGCAAAAGCCAAATCTCCTGTGCCCGTAGCCAAGTCAAGAATATTATGCGGAGCATTCTCCGAAGCCTTCTGCACACACAGCTTTCGCCATCTCTTATCTAAACCGAGAGACATTATCCCATTGAGTTTATCATACTCTTGGGCAATGTTATTAAACATAGAACGGATAGACTCTGCCTCTTTATGGTAGAGTCTATCCCGTTCTATCTGTTCTTGTTGCGACATTATATCTAAAGGGGATTGATCTTAAAGACTATCAATAGCCTTGCAGATAGCTCCCTCTATGCGTTCTGAAAGTTTTGAAGTATCTCCTTTTACAAACTTCTCGCCTATGATATTCTCATAAAGCTCTATATAGCGTTCGCTGATACTTTCTACGTATTCATCGGTAAACTCAGGCATTACATCGCCATCTCTTCCTTGGAAGTTGTGATCTATGAGCCATTGGCGAACGAACTCCTTAGAGAGCTGTCTCTGAGGTTCTCCATTTTGGAATCTCTCCTCGTATCCTTCGCTGTAAAAGTAGCGAGAAGAGTCGGGTGTATGAATCTCATCTATAAGATAAATCTCTCCGTCTTTCTTTCCGAACTCATACTTGGTATCCACCAAGATCAATCCTTTCTCCGCAGCCAGCTCTGTACCTCGTTGGAAAAGGGCATAAGTAATCTCTTCTAAGCGTTGATAATCTTCCGCAGATACCAGACCGGAAGCGATGATCTCTTCTTTGGAGATGTTCTCATCGTGTCCTTCGTCCGCTTTGGTAGTAGGAGTGATAATGGGTTGAGGGAACTTTTCGTTTTCTCTCATACCTTCGGGAAGAGTGATACCGCACAATGTACGTTCCCCTTTCTTGTATGCTCTCCAAGCACTTCCGGTAAGATAGCCACGAATAACCATCTCAACCTTGAACGGCTCGCACTTATGTCCTATGGTAACCATCGGATCGGGAGTGGAGATCTTCCAGTTCTGAACAATATCTGCGGTTTTATCGAGATGATATGCAGCTATTTGGTTCAAGACTTGCCCTTTGTAAGGGATACCTACGGGAAGGACGACATCAAAAGCCGAGATACGGTCGGAAACGACCATAACCAGTATATCGTTTTCTATCGTATAGACATCTCTTACCTTGCCTATATACTTTGCGGTTTGTCGAGGCAGGTTAAAGTCGGTTTTTGTTAATGATTTGCTGTCCATAGCTATTGGGATATGATTTATAAACTTGAAGTTTTTGAGCTTTCACTCTCTTTTTTCTCTTTCTTAGCCTTTTCTTGTTTGTCAAACTTATCGTAAGCGTTTACGATCTTCTTCACCAGAGGGTGTCTTACGATATCTTTGGCATTATAATATATGTGTCCGACCTCCGTTATTCCTCTAAGGATATAAAGTGCCTGCTTGAGACCGCTCTGAGTACCGACGGGGAGGTCTATCTGTGTCATATCTCCGGTGATGATCATCTTTGCGTTGTTTCCCAAGCGAGTCAGGAACATCTTTATCTGATGTGGCGATGTGTTTTGAGCTTCATCAAGAATGATGATCGCATCCGAGAGCGTTCGTCCTCTCATGAAAGCGAGAGGCGCTATTTGGATCACACCCATCTCCATGTACTCTTTGAGCTTCATGGGTGGAATGAGTTCTCCGAGTGCATCGTACAGAGGTTGGAGATAGGGATCCAGCTTGTCTTTCATCTCTCCGGGAAGGAAACCGAGCTTCTCTCCTGCTTCAACAGCCGGACGGCTGAGGATGATCTTACGGATTGTTTTGTTCTTGAGAGCTTTCACCGCGAGGGCGATAGCCATGAATGTCTTTCCCGTTCCGGCAGGTCCGGTTGCAAAGACGAGGTCGTGCTCTTCGACCAGGCGCACCATCTCTTTTTGGTTTTCATTTCGGGGCGATATGGGTTTGCCGTTAAGTCCGAAGATCAACACGTCGTTGGATGGTGTAGAGGAGGAGACATTGTTGTCTCCTCCTCTTGTATGTGCGAGTATCACCTCTTCCGATAAGGAGTTGAAAGTCTCTGTGTATCGTTCCAGTGTTCGCAGCAGGGAGATAAAGGCAGACGTTTCTTCTTCCTCTCCCATCACCTTTATGAGGTTGCCTCTGGCTATGATTCTCAGCTTCGGATGTAAATCTTTCAGCAGCTGGATGTTCTTGTTGTTCAGCCCGAAAAAGATTATCGGGTCTGCGTCATTCAGAACAAAGATCCTTTCCAACATCTGCATGGGTGGCTTTACTCTTATCGGATATTACTTTTTAAGAACCTCTTCTATCTGCTTTTTGAACACATCGTAAGGCAGATTTCCTGTATTCATAAGCGGTTTACCTTTCATTGGGACGACGAGAGTCATCGGTATGGAGCGTACTTTGAATGCTTCGGCGAGTTCTCTGTTGGCATCCACGTCCACTGCATAGATGTATATCTTGCCTTTGTACTCTTTTGCGAGGCGTTCGAGCGTAGGCTTAAGCTGACGGCAGGGTCCGCACCAGTCTGCATAGAAATCTATGATACATGGAATGTCTCCCTTATAATTCCACTCGGCACTGCTCTTGTAGTCGTGTATTTTTACTCTGAACGTTTCTGCGTTAAGTTTAATGATACCGCCCTCTGCCTTTGAGTCCTTTTGTGCGGACAGTGAGGAAGGGAGCAGAAAAAGTGCTACGGCAAGTACTGAAAGTAGTGAAAATAGTCTTGTTCCTTTCATGGTTGTTTTTTCGTTTTTAACTGATTGGTATAATAATAATTCATCATGTCTGCCGACCGCAAATATAGTATTTTTCCACCTTATTTTTTACAGACGGAGCAAAATGATAGCCATCGCCTCAAGATTGATAAGAACCAATCTGAAAAACAGTAATTACTAAACCGAAGAACGGTAATCACTAAACCGAAGAATGGTAATTACCAAACCGAAGAACGGTAATTACCAAACCGAAGAACGGTAATTACTAAACCGAAGAACGGTAATTACTAAACCGAAGAACGGTAATTACTAAACCGAAGAACGGTAATTACCGATTTTGAAAACCATAATAATCCCCCGAAATACGGCTCATAACTCCACAAAAAAGAGACCAAGCTCCGGAACCCGGATGCTCGGTCTCTTCTTTCTTCCGTTATACGTGCGGAGCAATCTCCCAAAATAATCGCCTCGCTTTCGGGCTGCTATTTCCCGCTGCAACTCTTCCCGCGAGACAGCAGCAGCTCCGCTATCTGCACGGCATTCAGAGCCGCTCCCTTGAGGATCTGATCACTCACACACCAGAAAGTTATGGCATTCGGAGAGCAGAGATCTTGGCGAATACGACCGACAAAAACCTCATCTCTGCCGGAAAGATCCCTCGGCATCGGGTAAGATTTACTTGACGGCTCGTCCAAGACAATCACTCCCGGTGTGCGGAGAAACAGTTCGCGAGCCTGTTCGGGTGTCATCGGATCCTTCATCGTAACCCAAATGGATTCGGAGTGTGCACGAAGTACGGGGACTCTCACGCAGGTAGCACTCACGTTCAGATCCGGAGCATGCATGATCTTCCGCGTCTCGTGGAACATCTTCATCTCTTCCTTCGTGTAGCCATTGTCCGTAAAGACATCGACCTGAGGGATAAGGTTATGAATAAGAGGGTAGGCAAACTTCTCGGCACGAGGCTCTCTGCCGTTTGCAACAGCCACGGTCTGCTCCTCCAACTCCTGCATCCCGGTGGCTCCTGCTCCACTTGCAGCCTGATAAGTGGAGACATGTACGCTCTTGATCGGACTCACCTTATGCAGCGCATTGAGAGCGACAACCATCTGAATGGTCGTACAGTTCGGATTGGCAATAACGCCCTTCGGATGCTTGAACGCATCTTCCGGATTCACCTCCGGAACAACCAAAGGGACATCCGGATCCATCCGAAAAGCGCTTGAGTTATCTATCATGATCGCTCCGTGCTTGGTGATCGTCTCCCGGAAACGTTCCGAAGTGCTCCCCCCGGCAGAAGTAAACGCGATGTCGATACCTTTGAAATCGTCATTCTCCTTCAACTCCTTTACCACATACTCCTTACCAGCCACCGTATAGGTCGTACCCGCACTCCGGGCAGATCCGAAAAGAGTCAGAGACGTGAAAGGAAATGCCCTCTGCTCCAAAACCCGAAGAAGCTCCTGCCCAACGGCACCACTCGCTCCTACTACTGCTATGTTCATATCATTATTTCTTTTTTAAGAGTTAATTATTGCTCTGCAAATGACAGAGCGTTCCGATTATTTGACCCACTTGATGGGTTGGATTCCGTGCTGAACAAGGAAAAAGTTTGCTTTACTGAAAGGCTCGCTTTTCCAAAAACCATTGTGCGCCGAAAGAGGCGATGGGTGCGCAGATCTGATCACATAATGCTTCGACGTGTCTATAAACTGCTGCTTCATCCCGGCTTTACTGCCCCACAGGATGAATACCAGATGCTCTCGCTCCCGGCTCAAGACCTCGATGACTCTGTCCGTAAATATCTCCCATCCCATTCTGCCATGAGATGCCGCCATCCCCTGCCTTACCGTAAGAATACTGTTAAGTAAGAATACACCCTCTTCTGCCCAATGGGTGAGATCTCCGCTCATCGGCTCCGGGACTTTAAGATCCGAGGCAAGCTCCTTGAATATGTTTTTCAGCGATGGAGGGATAGGACTTCCGGGAGAGGTAGAAAATGCCAATCCGTCCGCCACTCCGGGAGTATGATAAGGATCCTGACCTAAAATGACAACCTTTACTTTATCAAAAGGACAGAGATCGAAAGCCCTGAAAATATTCTTCGCCTCAGGCGCCACCGGCTCCGAGCGATATGCGGCTTTTACTTGAGAAACAATCTGCTCGAAATAAGGGCGGTCAAACTCCTCTTTCAGTCGCTCTTTCCAAGACGGTTCTATCTTTACATCCATGTCGATATATACTATTGTAGTTGGTTTCGCAGCTCTTTTAAGTCCAAAAACATCCCCTCATTGGCTGCGATTGTTCTGGGATGATATTCCGCGGCTTCACTTCTCAGACGCTCCATATCGGCAGAGCGAGAATAGCGCGCCGAGTAATGCCCTATCAGCAGATGACCCACCTCTGCTGCTGCGGCTATCTTCCCGGCATCTTCCGTTGTGGAATGAAAAGTCTTGATAGCTCGCTCCTTCAGGCTCTTCTCAAAGGTCGCTTCATGATAAAGCAGATCTACTCCCTGTATGTGTGGAACTATCGAAGGAGAATATGCCGTGTCGGAAATATAAGCGTAGCTATAAGGCTTCCGAGAGCGATGAGTAAGACGAGAATTGGGAATAACTATGCCATCTTCAGTAACAAAATCTGCTCCCAACTTTATCCGATTGAACCAATAAACAGGAACACCATAAAAATCAGCAGATGACCTATCAAGAGCTTTCAACAAGTTTTTTTCTCTGAACAGATATCCCACAGTAGGCATCCTGTGTTTCAGAGGAATGGCTTCTACCGTAATGCTCTTATCCTCAAAAACAACCATGGGAGCGGCTTTATGATCTATCTCATGGACATGAAACCGAAGCTCTTCCTCGGTGCAGAATGTCCGAACAATATAATCCACAAAATCGGCTATCCCTTTCGGTCCGTAAATGTGCATCGGGAATGTCAGCTTTTGCAGCGCCATCGTACTGAGCAGTCCGGGAAGACCAAGACAATGATCTCCGTGCATGTGCGAAATAAAGATACGATGCAAAGAAGAGAACGGCACCCTATACTTTAGGAGCTGTATCTGAGTTCCCTCTCCGCAGTCCACCAAGAAACATTTGTCTCGCAAACGCACCATCTGCGCACTGGGGAAATGCGACAGAGAAGGCTTGGCAGAGCCACAACCTAAAATATGAACACACATGCCGTCTCCCGTGTAGTGCGATGTAGATTTCTTAGAAGACATTTATAATTATAGAGATAGGATATAGGAATGAAGCATCTTAACCTCCCGAAGATCTGCAGTAAAATCTCTTGTTCTTATTTTTGGAAGAGCAAAAATAGGGAAAATTTCTTTCCCACTGGTCATCTAAAACAACAAAGGGCTGTATCAAGATTTCTGTTCATCCCAATACAGCCCTCATGCTTAATCTTAATATTATATCACTTGAATATTTTCTTCAGAAAGAGGAAGATCTGCCATAGGAGTGATCAACTTATACCCCTTACCATGTATATTGATAATCTCAACATTAGGATCATCTTTCAATAGCTTACGAAGCTTTGTGATATAAACGTCCATACTTCTTGCGTTGAAGTAAGTATCTTCATTCCAAATAATGTTCAAAGCATAGTTTCTCTCCAGTACATCATTGGCATGGCTGCAAAGAAGAGTCAAAAGTTCTGTCTCTTTTGTAGTAAGTTTGGTAGACTTATTACCAATAGAGAGGATCTGCTTTTGAGTATCAAACAAGAACTCTCCGATCTTATAGAAAGGAGTCTCTTTGATCTTTTTACCTTTCACGCGACGAAGAACCGCTTCTATACGCATTACCAACTCTTCCATGCTGAACGGCTTGGCAAGATAGTCGTCCGCACCAAGTTTGAAGCCCTCCAAAACATCTTCCTTCATATTCTTAGCTGTGAGGAAAATGATAGGAAGATCCGGATTGATATTACGGATATCTTGAGCCAAAGTGAAGCCATCTTTCTTAGGCATCATTACGTCCAATACACAAATATCATACTCTGTCGGGTTTTGAGCTATTTCATTATAACCGGCCTCTCCATCAGGAAATAGTGTAGCCTTGTAGCCTTTTGCTTCAAGATACTCTCTTAGAAGCAAACCTAAGTTCTCGTCATCTTCACAGAAGAAGATTCTAATTCTTTCATCCAAGTTCATAGTATAAATGTTTTAAAGGGTTATATAATTTTTCTGTTTTTATTTTTACTATCTGCATTTACTTGTTCTTTATAAGAGGGAGATAAATAGAAAACTTCGTCCATTGCCCCGGCTCGCTTTCCGCTTTGATGCTTCCGTTCATCTGTTGCATAAGATTTGCCACATAAGAGAGCCCCAATCCGTATCCTTTGACGTTATGAACATTTCCGGTAGGGACTCTGAAAAAACGCTCAAAAATCTTCTTCAAATACTCTTTTTTGATACCTATCCCATTATCCAATACATAAATACACAGTTTATCTCCTTCATTAGCCGTACCGATCTTCAGCTGCAACGGGACCTCTTCACGCCTGTACTTTATAGCATTATCCAGCAAGTTGGTAATGATATTTGTCATGTGAGTACGATTGACAAAGACATCATTTTCCGTAGCATCCAATTCTATATCAACAGTTCCTCCAATGCCTTCGACTTTTATGCTGTATGTATTGGCAATCTCAAGAATCAGTTCCTGAATATCCAACTCTTCCATTTTCAGAACAGTGGAATTCTTATCCAAAAGCGAGGTATAAAGAACCTGATCCACCAGATTACTCAGCCGTTTCGTCTCCTGATCTATTACTTTGAGCCTGTTCTGTACTTGCTCCCGTGACAGATTCAAGTTGTTATCCATGAGAAACTCGTTTGCAAGGCGAATGGTACTCACCGGTGTCTTCAGCTCATGCGTCATGTTGTTCACAAAATCATTCTTAATGATAGCTAATTTACGCTGCCTGGTAGCCCGTACGGTAGTGTAAACAAACATGCCCAATACGAAAATCGTAAACAGAGCACTCGGCACCCAAAAGTCTATCGTCTCATACAGATAATCTCCTCGTCCCGGGAAATAAACTCTCAGAAACAGATAGCGAGACGGCCTGTCTTTCTTAAAAATGAGCTGCGAGAACGTAGACTCTGCTTCTCCTTTCGGTATTTTACCTGTTGAAAAATAGCTGTGATTATTCTTATCTACAACATCATAAACGTAGTAAAGATTCACACCATTATTTTCAAGCTCAAATGCAAGAGTGTTTTTAAGTTGAGTACGAGAAATTCTCTCATATATAGGAAGCTCGTCATTCTGGGTAATCATATCCAAAACAACCTCATTCATAATCTCCTTTTGATACTCAAACTTCTTTCGCAACTCCTCCTGCAACTTCGAAGAAGTAGCCACAAACTGATCTTCTTTCTTCGCCCAATGAGACTGGCTGACCTCGGGAAGCTGATCAAGCTGGAACAGCTTAGGGTCGATAGTTGTGGTATAAAGGCTCGTGCCGCTGCCGAGCAGATCGGTCGAAGGAGTGGATTCTGTTATGGAAACCTTTCTCCCAAGCAGCTCGCTCTGTAATATCCGTCGAGCTTCATCATATTCCAATTGTCTGCTCACATTGCTAAGAGCTCTCCTGACGGCAGAATTAAACTGCTCTGCACGAGAGTCATACATAATGGACACATAGTTGATTTGCATTACCAACAAACCTACAAGTGTGAATACTGCCAGAACAACGATAGGCCATATGATGGACTTTCTCATGTTGCAAATTAAGAGAATAAAATCTTGCTTTTAATATAATAATAGTTAAATATTAAGCTTCACTTTGTTAATAATACTTGTTTTGAGGAAGAGTAAAATCTATTTGACTCTTTCATTCTATTCACGGACAGGTACTAAAAGACTTAACTAAGGGATCTAAATAAAAAGTTGAGAACCTACCTCTTATCAATTGCTGTCTGATAAGAGATAAGCCCTCAACAATATCTGCATTACTTCTTCCGAAGTATTATTTCAATTTCGGTCCTGCCTCCACAAGAGCCTTACCGACTTCGTTACCTGTAAACTTCACAAAGTTCTTTTGGAAACGCTCTGCCAAATCGACAGCCTTCTTATTCCATTCGGAAGGATCTGCATAAGTATCTCTCGGATCGAGAATCTTAGGATCTACGCCCGGAAGTTCGGTAGGCACCTTAAAGTCGAACATTGGGATGTTCTTGGTTGGAGCTTTATCAATGGATCCGTCAAGGATAGCATCGATGATTCCTCTTGTATCCTTGATAGAGATACGCTTTCCTGTCCCATTCCATCCTGTGTTTACGAGGTAGGCTGTGGCACCGGACTGCTCCATTTTCTTCACAAGCTCTTCTGCATACTTTGTTGGGTGAAGAGAGAGGAATGCTGCACCGAAACAAGCGGAGAATGTAGGAGTTGGT
The DNA here is from genome assembly GCF_000768755.1 of Porphyromonas sp. COT-108 OH1349. Lineage (NCBI taxonomy): Bacteria > Pseudomonadati > Bacteroidota > Bacteroidia > Bacteroidales > Porphyromonadaceae > Porphyromonas > Porphyromonas sp. COT-108 OH1349. The sequence goes on from NZ_JRAH01000019.1 coordinate 187,348, forward strand.
TCTGTAATACCACGCTCTGTTCCTGCAAGTTTGGCAGTAAATCCGGACAAGAAGTAGTACTTGGTTTGTTCCGGAGTAAGGATAGAAACCGGAGGCAATACTCCGAATGCGTCTGCCGACAAGAATATCACCTTATTGGCATGTCCTGCTTTCGACTTTGGTCTTACAATGTTTTCGATGTGATAGATCGGGTAAGATACACGTGTATTTTCGGTAACACTCTTATCCTCGAAGTCGATCTTTCCGTTCGCATCCACTGTAACATTCTCCAACAAAGCATCACGACGGATAGCGTTGTAGATATCCGGTTCGTTCTCCTTGCTTAGGTTGATAACCTTAGCGTAGCAACCGCCCTCAAAGTTGAAGATACCTTCATTATCCCAACCATGCTCGTCATCACCGATAAGTCTGCGCTTAGGATCGGTAGAGAGTGTTGTCTTTCCTGTACCGGACAGTCCGAAGAATACGGCAGTCTCTTTACCATCCATGCTGGTATTTGCAGAGCAGTGCATTGAAGCCATACCATTTAGAGGAAGAAGATAGTTCATGTAAGAGAACATACCTTTTTTCATCTCACCACCATACCATGTATTAAGGATGATTTGAATCTTCTCTGTAAGGTTGAATACCACTGCTGTCTCCGAGTTAAGACCAAGTTCGGCATAGTTGTCCACCTTTGCTTTGGAAGCATTGATAATCACAAAATCCGGTTCACCGAAGTTCTTGAGTTCTTCTTCGGTAGGACGAATAAACATATTGGTAACAAAGTGAGCTTGCCATGCCACTTCCATGATAAAGCGAAGTTTAAGACGGCTGTTCTCATTCGCACCGCAGAAAGCATCGACAACAAAGAGTCTCTTATCCGAAAGCTCGTTTGATGCAATCTTTTTAAGTTCATCCCACGCTTCCTTAGTGATAGGTTTGTTGTCGTTCTTATACTCTTCAGAAGTCCACCAGATAGTATCTCTGGTTGTATCGTCCATCACAAAGAATTTATCTTTTGGAGAACGTCCCGTATAAACGCCTGTCATCACGTTTACTGCGTCAAGTTCTGTTACCTGACCGCGTTCAAAACCTTGGAGACCCGGTTTTGTCTCCTCTTCATAAAGCAGATCATAAGAAGGATTATAGACAATCTCTTTGACATTAGATATGCCATACTTTGATAGATCTAATTTTGCCATAATGTTAGATTATAAATATTTAGATGTTGTGTGTTACTATATACTACAATAATTTCATTTAGTGGATTACGATAATGGAGACCAAAACAGAAAGTACCTCTACTCAAGAAGAATTGTCATCTCTGACTCCTTGAGCAAAGGTACTTAGATTTATTCTACTGACCAATAAATAAGCCTACTTATTTATTGTCAATTTATTCATTGATCCAGCCGGCTATATTGTACATATGGGCTTGAAGCGTGTGTATATCGGTCTTAGCTTGTGCTTCTTTCACCTGACGTTCCACCTCTCTGTCGTAGATCAAATCGGGGACATCACGGATCACACCCAAAGCGATAGGCATATCATCCGACATCATTGCGAGCATACGATGCAAGGTATCATCCTTACAATGTGCGTCGTGAACCAATATATCGTCTTCCGTATAGCCATCTTCACCTATTGTAACGGATTTAAGACGCAAACCATCCAGCACAAGACCTTTGTTCTTATCCGCTCCGTAGATCATCTTTTTACCATGTTCGAGGTAGATAGTACGGTCTGCACGAACCTCTTTTGCCGAATAATCGCGGTGAGTACCATGGTTGAAGATCACACAGTTTACAAGCACTTCGGTTACGGAAGTACCCTCATGGTTGGCTCCTGCAAGCATGCACTGCTGCATCATCTTCATATCCACGTCCAATGCACGGGCAAAGAAACGTCCGCGAGCACCGAGAGCAAGCTCTGCCGGTATAAACGGATCTTCCACTGTACCCATCGGGGAACTCTTGGAAACGAATCCACGTGCAGATGTAGGAGAGTATTGTCCTTTGGTCAAACCATATATCTTATTGTTGAACAACACGATATTGATGTTGACATTCCGTCTCACCGCATGGATGAAGTGATTACCACCGATGGCAAGACAGTCTCCGTCTCCTGTTATAAGCCAGACATCGAGTTCGGGATTTGCGGTCTTCACTCCGGTTGCAATGGCTGCACCTCTACCGTGTATAGAGTGAAAGCCATAAGTGTTCATGTAATAAGGCAGACGAGAAGAACAGCCGATACCGGAAACCACTACGGTATTGTGAGGCGCCACACCTCTTTCCGACATTGTTTTGTGTATGGTTGCAAGCACACCGTGGTCGCCACATCCGGGACACCAACGTACTGCTTGCGCGCTCTTATAATCTTTTGCCTCGTATTTGGTCGTTGCAATATCTTTAGTATCCATTCGTTTAAGCGTTTAAATAGGTTTTTAACTCTTCTACTAATCTCCACACCTTGAATGGCTGTCCTTTCACTCTGTTCAGTGTATGTATATCCAACATCGGGAACTTTCCTCCCAAATATTGAGCGAATTGACCCAAGCTTTGCTCGATAACCACTATTCGCTTATACTTTCTAAGGATAGCCTCTGTGTTACGAGGCAGAGGATTGATATACTTAAACTGAGTCATTGCAACCTTATGACCCTCTCTGCGAAGTGTTTCACAAGCTGTATATATGTGTCCGGCTGTACTTCCCCAACCCACTACAAGCAGATCTGCGTTCTCATCACCTTGAACTTTCTGTATAGGAAGCGTATCTGCTATGCGTTCTACTTTCTCTTTACGAGTAAGCACCATACGTTGGTGGTTGTCCGGATTGGTGGATATTGCACTGGTGTTATAGTCTTTTTCCAGACCGCCCACACGGTGAGTATAGCCTTCCATACCCGGAACAGCCCAATATCTTACCTGTGTTTCAGAATCTCTTCTGTAAGGTTTCCAATCTTCCAATGCACCTTTATAATGAGTAGGAGCATAGGGAGGCTTGATTTCAGGATATTTATCCAAATCCGGAATACGCCAAGCGGAAGAACCGTTTGCGATATAGCTGTCTGTAAGAAGGATCACCGGAGTAAGATGTTCGAGAGCAATCTTCGCCGCTTCAAATGCAGCATCAAAACAGTCCGAAGGCGATGTGGCAGCTATTACCGGCATAGGGCTTTCGCCATTGCGTCCGTAGAGTGCCTGCAAAAGGTCTGTTTGTTCCGACTTGGTCGGCAGTCCGGTAGAAGGTCCGCCTCTCTGTACATCCACGATCACAAGCGGAAGCTCTGTCATAACCGCCAAGCCCATTGCTTCACTCTTTAGAGCAAGACCGGGACCCGATGTGGAAGTTACGGCAAGGTTTCCGGCAAAAGATGCACCTATGGCAGTACAGATACCTGCAATCTCATCTTCAGCCTGAACAGTCTTTACACCAAGATGCTTCAGCTTAGCCAACTCGTGCAAGATATCCGTAGCCGGAGTGATAGGATAGCTACCAAGGAAGAGCTTCAAGCCTGCTTTCTCAGCCGCTGCAACCAATCCGAGGGATGTAGCCTTATTACCATTTATATCCATATAGTGCCCCTTTTCTCCCGTCTTACCTTCTATGCGGTAAGTCATCGCCGATGCGTGAGTGTTGGCACCATAATTATAACCATCTGTAAGAGCCTTTATATTGGCTGCAAGAACCTTCTCTTTTCGCGCAAATCTCTTTGCAAGGAGTTTCTCTGCATGGTCGATCTCTTTTCCGAAAAGCCAGCAAACCAATCCCAAAGCGAACATATTCTTACAGCGCAACTTGTCTTTCGGTTCCATGTCAAACTCATTGAGCCCCTCTTTAGTCATAGAAGAGATGGGCACTTCCATGATCTGCGCTTGCGTCAATTTGAGTTCTTCAAATGGATTTTCCGTGGCATACTCTGCCTTCTTCAAGTCTGCCGGGGTGAAAGAGTCCGAATCGCAAAGGATGATTGCGTTCTTCTTAATTTGGTTAACATTGATTTTTAGTGCAGCCGGGTTCATTGCTACAAGGCAGTCTGCTAAATCTCCGGGGGTATGAACAGCATCCGTTCCAAGGTGAACCTGGAAGCCGGAAACACCGCTGAGAGTACCTTGAGGAGAACGAATCTCTGCCGGAAAGTCCGGAAACGTTGAGATCTGATTGCCGAGTATTGCGGCAAGGTCGGAGAAAAGGTTGCCAGTGAGCTGCATTCCGTCTCCGGAGTCTCCGGAGAAGCGCACCACTATATCCTTTACAACCAAAACATCCGGGTTTTTGTCCATAATGTTACGTTTTTAATGTGTTGAATGTTGTGCAAATGTAGTGAGTTTGCACAGTATTTTCAAAATTATTAGCTATTCCTTTCGTAATGCTCCCAAACACCCCTCTTTATCTCTCTTTTCAGAGGGTCATCCTCCGGGCGGTCTTTACGTACAACTTCAACCAAAACACTCTCCACATCGTGGACAATTCGAAGAAGTGATCAGACGACCAAAGGCTGACTACAACAGAAAGATGCTATAATAGTAAAATGTAATCGTTTGTTTCTCTTTCAAAGTGATGCAAAGTTACTATTTAATTCATTGAAAATTCAAATATTATTGAAGAAAAACATTCTCGCAGCAGAAAAGAGGAGAATCTCCCGGAAAGAAATGGGGTTGGTATAAAAAATTAAAGGATGTCTCACGACATCCCCTAACCATCTTTGTTAACCTTAAATCTAATACTATTATGAAAAAACCACGATGCAAAGGTAAGGACTTTATTTTTAATATGCAAATCTTTTCGGGAGAAAAGAGCATAAAAGTAACAATTTTATTTTGACGAGCAAGCAGAAACGTAGATATTTCGCCACCTTCAAGAGAAATCATATAGTTTGTTTCAAAACAATAAAAAATCACAACCACTACATTTTATAGTGATCACACCACAAAAACAGGAGCTTAAAACAGTATCTGAACAGGCAAACAAGATGGTTTTATCCCGTTAAAAAACTACTCTGAAGCCTTTCGGATCTGCACATCAAAGCCTGAAATCCAAAAATCAGGGTTTGACTTGCAGAAATCAAAACATGAGTTGCAGAAGTCAAGACACGATTTTCACATCTGAAAAGGTTCACGAACAGATCTCAATACGTTTACCATACCTTATATATGTACTAAAGCTCTTTAGCACACCCGACTCTCATCGGAAAAATGAGAACAGATGCCGTAAGCAACAACAATAAGAGACACAAACAACAAGAGGAAAAACCGACAGAAACAGACAGAAAAACGGCAACACCCTTGAAAACAGACAGCTCCGACGAGCAGAGCCTGCATCAAAACAGCGTTAAAGTGTTGCGGTCTCCATTTTTTTCATTTATTTTGCAAGTAAGAACCATATCACTCTTTATAATTAAACGGTAACACATGGAAGAAAAGAAAGAAGATATGCTCCCTCAGGATAATGAGGTAGCAAGCATAGGCATAGAAGAGATAGCCAACCGAATGGAGGAGCTATTGAATGCTAACGAAGTACCTTCCCGTGAAGATGCAGACAGACTATCCGCTTACTACTACCGCCTAACCCCATCCGCCGGTGGACAGGAGGGTTCGGAAGACGAGGCAGCGGTGCTCCGGTACATGCAGATCCTGACAAGGTATAAAGAGGTTCGTGCGGTTCAGCAAGAGCGCATTCGTGAAGAGATTCGTCGGCATACGGAAGAGAAAGGCAAGCTCCTCGACAGAATGCAGGAGTTGCTCTCCTCAACGGAAGATATGTCCGTTATCAAGCAACAGTTCAACAGCATCAGAGAGCAGTGGGATGCACTGGGAGAGGTAGACCCGACAGTGAAGTCCGAGTATCTTTCTCGCTATTCCAAGCTGATGGAAGAGTTTTACGAGCTTAAAAATCTTACCAACGAGTTTCGCGACTTAGACTTCCAAAAGAACAAAGAGATCAAGGAACAGCTCATTGCTGCAGCGGTAAAGCTAAGCGAAAGCGAGGATCCCATATCTGCCTTCAACGCTCTCCAACTTCTTCACGACAGGTGGAAAGAAACCGGTCCGGTGGCTCCGGATCTCAGAGAACCCATGTGGAAAGAGTTCAAGGATGCCACTGTGATCGTAAACAAAAACCACTCTTCCTTCTTTGAAAAAAGGAGAGAAAACGAGAAGAAAAACCTTGAGAAGAAGACGGCTTTGTGCGAAAAGGCTGAAGCCATCCTTAATCCTCTCCCTTCTACGGGCGAACAGTGGAAAGCCGCAGCTGCTCTCATCGAAGCACTGAGAGAAGAGTGGAGAACCATAGGCCCGGTTCCGAAAAAAAACAATACAGAGATATATAAGAGATTCAGAGAGGCTACGAACAGCTTCTTTGCACAACGACGGACATCCGCAAAGATGTTCAGAGAAAAGATCGACAAGCATCTGGAAAAGTATGCTCAACTTCTCGAAAAAGCGGAAGCCCTTAAAGATAGCACCGATTGGGTACCTACGAGCCAAAAATTGATGGATCTGCAAAAAGAGTGGAAAGAGCTTGGAGGTCTCGGTGTAAAGAGTGCGGAGGCAAACAAGCTGTGGCACGCCTTCCAGGCAGCCTGCAATCACTTCTTCGACAGAAAGCAGGCAGACCTGAAAGATCGTAATACAAAAAGAGAAGCCAACCTGAAACAGAAGAGAGAGATAGCTTCCAAGATGGAGAGCCTGTCTGCTTCCGAACTCTCTCCGGAAGAGTTGGCAGAACGCATTGCCGAGTTGCAGGAAGAGTGGTCTAAGGTGGGGCTTGTTCCGGCGAAGCATAAAGATGAGATCAATGATGCTTTCTACTCTGCGCTCAGAGCGGCTCAGGCAAAAGCCCACAAGGGAGAGCCGGGCAAAGGTCGCCACTCGGGTCCTCGTTACAGCACTCCGATAGAGGAGATGAACAACGATACTATCAGCGGCGAAATAAGAAGCCTCAACACACTGCTTGAGAAGATGGAGCATGAGTTGAAGCAATACGAAAACAACCTCAGCTTCTTCAGCGCATCGGGAAGCGGCAAAGATGCCCTACTGGCTCCCGTTATAAAGAAGATGGACAACCTGAAAAGAGAGATAGAGAGACTTACAGAACGCAGAAAAGCTCTCCAAAAGGCTCTTAAAGGATAAGGCATAAACAAGATGTGTAGTACTCTCTTTGTATTCAATCCGGGGTATGAAGAGAGTCTTCTACCGCACTTGCGAGGAGGCTATACCCCTCCTAAGCAGGTTCAAAAGATGAGGGAAGACCTTGCATTGCTCCCGTTCTACTTGGGAGCAAAAAGTGGGGATTCTCTCTTTTCTTTTTGTCCCGAAAGATGGAAGAATACACAAATGCCGATATGCGGAACGCCTGTTTCGGAGCTGTTGCCCCGAAAAGAGAAGCAGTACAACCTTCTTCCATGGGGTTGGAGTCCGGATCTGCATGACATTCCTTATAATATAGGAAGTATTCCATCAATGGATGAGATGCGCCTTTGGGGCAGCAGAAAAAGCAGCTATATACTGCTTGATGCTCTGCTGGATAGCTATCCGGAGAGATTTCGACTTCCGAGGGAAGCATTCAAAACCATCTCCACACAGGATGAATTGGAGCAAGAGCTCCGGACCAATACGCCGAAAGTGATAAAGAGCCCTTACTCCTCTTCCGGCAGAGGGGTCTTTTTCTTGGAAGGAGAGATGAACCGAGAGGACTATCTCTACTCTTCCCTCTCAGGACTTCTGAAAAAACAAGGAGAGCTATACGTAGAACCTTATCTCGAAAAGGAAAAGGATATGGCTTTCGAGTATTACAGCTCCAATAAGAGCGAAGAAAAGTTTCTGTTTCTTGGACGTTCGGAGTTCATCACAGAAAGAGGCAGATATATCGGGAACAGGGTCAGCCCGGAGTTGAAGTCCGACAACGCCGACAATATGGCAGAGATCATCAGGCAGGCACTACTCTCTGTTTCGGCTCTTAATACCTACGAAGGATTTTTGGGTGTGGATGCCATGAGATACAGAATAGGCAATAGTGAGATCAGACTCCACCCTTGTGTAGAGCTGAATATTCGTCCTACGATGGGACATATCGCTCTGTTTCTCTCCGATTACTGCACATCCGGCACGTACAAGATAGTCTACTTCCCCAAAGAGGGAGAAGCATTGGAGTACGTATCTGCCATACAGAAGTCGGCAATCATAGAGGGAGGAAAAATAACAAGGGGAACAACATCGTTGCTCCCCGTCGATAATAAGACCCAATTCCTTGCTCTGCTCAGCGTTTCCGATTCCCGATAAAGTGGCAAAGAGCTATAAGATCTCTTTTTGCCTCCCCTTCAGGGACGAATCGCTCCAATATCGCCACCGCCTCGGCAATATATCTGTCCACCTGTTGCTGGGCATACTCTATTCCGCCATTCTCTCTTGCAAAAGAGATAAGAGCAGCAATCTGTTCGTCCGAAAGCTTCTCCTCCTTGAGAATCTCTCTATATTTCTCTGCATCGGACGCTTTCTCCAATGCGTGTATAAGAGGAAGGGTTACTTTATGTTCACGAAGATCATTTCCGACAGGCTTACCCAAATCTTTGTTTGAAGAGGCTTCCTGATAATCGAAAATATCATCTTTTATTTGGAAAGCATAGCCCAACAGAATACCTGCATGGAATATCCTATCTATCACTTCCTCGTCCGTAACATCGGATAGCAACACTCCGATCTTCATCGCAGAAGCTATGAGATAAGCGGTCTTCTTCTTTATGATGTTCAGATACTGTTCTTCGGTAGGCGCATCGGTGTGTGCCAAATCGAGCTGATAAAGCTCTCCTTCGGAAAGTTCACGCCCCAAAGCCATCAAAACGTCCAGCACAGCCATGCTATTGCTCTTGACCGCAAGATAGAGACTCGTAGATAAAAGATAGTCTCCAACCAGAACTGCCGCCTTGTTGTCCATGATAGAGTGCAACGCCGGAATACCTCTACGTCTGGGAGTGTTATCCACAACATCATCGTGGATAAGCGTTGCCGTATGAAGCAGTTCGATATACACGGCAGCATCCAGTATCGGATCGGAGATCGGCCGGAAGCACTTGGCGGTGAGCAATAAAATAGCCGGACGAACCTGCTTACCCATAGAGGCATACAGATGCTCCAATGCGGAGGAAAGTGTAGTAGATCCACTATCCAACGCCTGCATATATCTGGTTGTAAAGAGAGCGAGCTCACGCTCTACGGAAGAGATTATTTCTTTCAAAGCTTTATTGATGTGATATGGACAGAGCGTCTCTCTGCCCTTGTTTTAGCTTTCAAATATAATAAAACTAATGCGTAACGTGGCTATGGTAAGAGAAAAAGAAGGTGTACTCTTGCCGTATCGAAAAAAAAGTATATCTTTGCACAGAATTTACACGGCATAGCTGTAGTAATAAGATTGGGGCTCTTAGCTCAGCTGGTTTAGAGCACCTGCCTTACAAGCAGGGGGTCAATGGTTCGAATCCGTTAGGGCCCACTTTTATTCCTCACGTTCTTCATGTTTGGCATTCTCTCTTTACGTCGGTGAAGATGATGCTCTCTTTGAATACGGAAACCGAAATATATTTCGGGCTCTTAGCTCAGCTGGTTTAGAGCACCTGCCTTACAAGCAGGGGGTCAATGGTTCGAATCCATTAGGGCCCACAACCAACACTTCCGGATAAAAAGATAAGGAGACGTGATCGGGCTCTTAGCTCAGCTGGTTTAGAGCACCTGCCTTACAAGCAGGGGGTCAATGGTTCGAATCCGTTAGGGCCCACAGGTTAATTGAAAGACAAGAAAGTTATCAGGAATAATGATTCTTGTTTTTTTATGAAACCTTTTGGTTGATAAAAAGTTTTTCTTAACTTTGCAACGTCGAAAAGAGAGGGTCTCTTTTCAAGACAAAAAATTGCGGAAGTAGCTCAGTTGGTAGAGCATAACCTTGCCAAGGTTAGGGTCGCGGGTTCGAGTCCCGTCTTCCGCTCAAAAAAAAGAAGAATAACGCCTTGAAGTTTCAGGGCGTTGTTTTTTTGTGCAAAAAAGGCAAAAGAATATTTAAGCTTCTTTTTCAAATCTCTTTTTCAATTGCTATCTTTGTAGTTGACTTCTCATAGAACATCACTCTTTCTTGTTTTTCTTCTCACAAGCAAGTGTTTGTATAAGGAAGAAAAACGCTCTGAAAGGGAAATATAATATACACATACAATCCTCGTAACAGAGGGACAGTATTTCGCTCTAATGCTCAGGACGTGAGTTCGCGGCATTGGAATCTCCGGGAGAGGGCTTCTAAAGGTCTCTCCTCTGGAGATTACTTTCGTTTTTTATACAAGTTGTTAGTAGGATGCCACAGATCGAGAGATTTGTGGCATCCCTTTTATATATTCACTCCTTCCATTTATTTTTAACCCAATACCATTATTCAACAAAAAATAAGGTATATGAAAACCAGTATCAGATCTACAAAAAAGCAGCCCCACACATTGTGCAGGGCTGCTTGATATTTTAGTTCTCTTCTCTATTATCAGAGAAAAAAGAGGTCTGTTCGGATTATTTCAAAGCTGCTATTGCTTTAGCATAGTCCGGCTCTTGTGCTATTTCAGGAACAAGTTCTGTGTAAATCACTTTTCCCTCTTCGTTCAAGACGATCACCGCTCTTGCTGTAAGAGCAGCCAATGGGCCTTCAACCATAAGAAGATTGTACGCTGCGTCAAACTCTTTTGCACGGAAAAGAGATGCAGGCACTACATTTTCCAGACCTTCCGCACCGCAAAATCTTGCCATGGCAAAAGGAAGATCCTTGGAAAGACAAAGTACCACTGTATTTTCAAGATTGCTTGCCTCTTTGTTGAATGTTCTTACACTCTGAGCACAAACTCCTGTATCTATACTTGGGAAAATATTTAGAACTACTTTCTTGCCCTTATAATCTGAAAGTTTCACGGTAGAAAGATCCACTTTCACTGCTTCAAAGTCCGGAGCCATTGCTCCTACGGCTACCATTTCGCCTTGAAGGCGGATCGGGTTACCTTTTAATGTTACTTGACTCATACGTTTTTGTGTTGTTTTTGGTAGTTGTGATACGGCTATCGGAGCGATAGCCATTACAAATGTACAAAATAGTAGCGATACGACCAATCCGTGTTTTCTAAATGCTTGCATGACGTTGTTGGGTTCTTGTATAATGTTTTTCCATGTCTTCCATCTCTTTTTTGAGCAGAATGAGCCTGCCACAACCTTTAATGGCATCTATGGCAGCAGAAGAGAGTGCAAAGGATGGAGCTTTACCATTGGGAGATAAAAGTTGTACTTTAACCTTACCCGACACGGTCTCCATAGAGCCTAAGAGGGCAGCCAGTTCAAGGACATTGTTCTCCGGATAGGTAATACGCTCGTAGGTGATACCGCCATCCGTAAAGCGGTAATTGACTCCACCATCATACTCTATCTCATCTGAACGGAACTCAAGCCCGCTCTTCTCATCCACCACAAGGAATCCGGTATGACCATATCCCTTACCGGGAGCAGCACATCCGGAGATAAGCTGAATCTTCATCTCCTTTTCCTTGATGTACACATCCAGGAATGGAGCTGAAGGGGCAGTGATGCCATCAAAGCCTTTGAAGCGCAAGAGCGTTTCATCGGCAAACTCTTTATTTTCTATTCTCGTGAACAGCTCCTTCTCCATCGCGCTTATCTCTTGCAGCTTGATAGGTCTGAGGCTGTCTATATAAGCCATATCCCGTGTACAGATACGGTCTATTGCCTCTTTTCGGATAGGCTCCATGGCTTTTCGGGCAGCAATCTCTTTTGGGAATGTACGGTGCAGACTATCCGCCAAAATCGTAGCATCCTCCAGAAGACCTGCATCCAAAGCCTGTTGCGCAGCCTCTACCAACGAGTTCGCTTGCTTTCTACTCTCCGAGGCACAGCCTGTAAAGAGTAGCAGTAAAAGTGTCAATAGGGAAATCTTCTTCATAATATCATACTTTTAGATCCGAATATTTCTGTTTTCGGGCAATGCGATACGCCCACAATATAGACGATGAGTGAAGCTTCCGATACGCTATCATCTTCTCCTCCGAAGTGAGTTCCAAGCCCGGTTTTAAGGGTTTCATCTTCAAGAATGCGACCCATGCTTTCAGTACGGCAACGGCATCTCTCGGCTTTCCGGAAAGAGCAAACACAACCGCAGCAAGAGCATCAAGCAACAGTCTTATAGCGAAAACGACAATCCTCTTTCCGGTTGGAAGGTTTTTCTTGAGCATGAGCAGATTGTTCCGAAAGTTAAGAAAAGTCTTGAACGGATTCTCTGCCGAAAGAGATGCTCCACCTACATGATAAACCACCGATTGAGGTTCGCAGCAGAGTTTATACCCTTTTCCAAGCCACCTCCAACAGAGATCTATCTCCTCCTGATGCGCAAAAAAACGATCATCGAAACCGCCCAAACTCAAAAAAGCATCCCTTCTAACCAGCATTGCTGCCCCCGTTGTCCAAAACACCTCTTCCCGGGTATCGTACTGCCCTAAGTCTTTCTCTATGGTGTCAAATATCCTGCCACGGCAGAACGGATAGCCGAACAAGTCCAAATGTCCTCCGGCCGCACCGGCATACTCAAAGGCAGATCTCTCACGATAAGAGCGTATTTTAGGTTGGACGGAAACAATATCCGAATCTTGCCGGATACGATTCCAAAGAGGCTCCAACCAGCCCGGAGTAACCTCTATATCGCTATTAAGAAGCAGTATATAGGGATAGTCGATTTCCGCTATCGCTCTATTGTATCCTTCTGCAAATCCCCAATTTTTCTTGAGATCGAGTGTCAGCACAGAAGGGAAATCCTCTTTCACGATCCGGAGAGAAGAGTCTTGCGAACCATTGTCTGCCACCACAATATCCGCCAAATCCGGATTGGTGTTTTCAATCAACGAGGGTAGAAACTCTCGCAACATCTGTGCACCATTCCAGTTGAGTATCACTACCGCTACCGGCTTACTGCTTTTCTCCATCTTCCACATGGTTTATCTCATCCGTAAATACCGTTACCGCATCTTCTCCCAAAAGAGATGCAGCCGACTCCGGTGTGTGCTTCCACCGCTTATGAGACCAGAGCCAGATCTCCGGTTGATGCTCTATGCGACGCTGAACACCGAGCATATAACGACGTGTAGCCTCGCCCCATGGCAGATCTTGAGGCGTCTTGGAAATCACCGAAAAGGTTGCTTCATAAACGCCTCTCTTCTTACGACGAACATCCAAAAATATCATCGGAATATTGAGCTTACGGGCAAGCCTTTCTGCACCAGTAAACATCGCTGTGGTCTGACCCAGAAAAGGAGCAAAAAGATGAGCATTGGGCAGAGAGGGGGTCTGGTCTGCAAGGAAGACCACACTGCTTCGATGTTCGCGATTTCGGTTCAAAGAGATAATAGAGACAGGCGCTCTGTTTTTGTCCAGACAGCGAGTACCCAGATGCTCTCTATTTTTAAGCATCACTTCCTCTACCGCTCCTTTCATCGGCTTATACAGCTCGTATATATCTATATCTCTGAAAAAGACGGATGATCCACTGAACCACTCCCAGTTGCCGGTATGCCCCATCAAAACAAATGTAAGGTGATGCCCCTCGGCATAGATGGCTTCCACCACTTCGGGATTGGTGATGCGCGCATATTTTTGCATCTCTTTCTCCGTAAAACGAGAGAACATCATGGTTTCCAGAGCCAGATCCACAAGATAGCGGTAGTAGTTTCGCACAATTCGCTTTTGCTCCTTGAGATTCTTTTCCGGAAACGATCTTTGGATATTGGAAAAGATTACACCATATCTGTAACGCACCACTCTGTAAAGGAACAAAGAGAGAAAATCGGAGATTGCATAAAGTATGGCTCTTGGAACCAAGGCGACCAACCGAAAAAGCCACCACAGACACCGTCCTCCGAAAGATATTTTCTTATCAGCACACATAACCTTCTGCGAGTTCTTCGCTTTCCACCTGTTCCCCCACTTTTACTTTAATGATTTCTCCCTCGGAGCTTGCCACCTGCTCTCTTGGGATACGCAAGCGGATATAGTTTTCGGTATATCCGTACAGATAGTTCTCATCATCACCGGCCTCCAACAGCAGTCTGCGCACAGAGCCGGCTTGTTCCATGTAGAAGCGTGCCTGCTTCGTATCCGAAAGATCAAGGAGTGTCTTGCTCCGTTTGTGTTTCTCTTTCGCATCCACCACCGGCTTTATGCTCAGAGCCATGGTGCCGGGACGCTCGGAGTAACTGAATACATGAAGACGGGATATGGGAAGACTCTCGATGAAAGAGCGGCATGCCTCGAACGCTTCTGCCGTTTCTCCTCTTGAGCCGACAATGACATCCACTCCGATGTAGGCATCCGGCATCAGTCGCTTGATCTCCTCCACCTTATGTCTGAAAAGGGAGGTATTGTATCTTCTTCGCATCAGCTTGAGCACCTCATCGCTTCCACTCTGCAACGGGATATGGAAATGAGGAGCAAAACGTTTGGATCGAGCCACGAAAGCGATCACCTCATCCGTGATGAGGTTAGGCTCTATGGACGATATTCGGAAGCGGTCTATCCCCTCCACTTCATCCAATGCCTTGATGAGATCTATAAAGCTCTCTTGGGTGCTACGCCCGAAGTCTCCCACGTTTACACCCGTAAGGACAATCTCCTTACCTCCGTCTCGCGCCACACTTTCGGCTTGAGCCACGATGCTCTGTATGGATCCGTTCCGGCTCTTGCCTCTGGCTTTCGGGATGGTGCAGTAGGAACACTTATAGTCGCATCCGTCCTGCACTTTCAAGAAATGACGGGTGCGCCCCTCCGAAGAGAGAGATGGAGCAAACTCCACGATGTTCTCCGTTGCCGAGGTTATCACCTTTGCCGTATCTCCTGCACGGTCTATCTCCGCAAGGTAAGAGACCAAATCTATCTTCTGATCCGTACCCAACACCATATCCACACCCTCCAACTCTCCAACCTCTTCGGGCTTCAGCTGAGCATAGCAACCCGTTACTATGATCTTTGCATTGGGATAATCTCGATGTATCTTTCGTATAGCGTGTCGGCTCTTTTTATCGGCCAACTGGGTAACAGAACAGGTATTTATCACACAGATATCGGGCACTTCTCCATCACGGGCTTTGCGTATCCCCACCTCTAAAAGGCTTCTCCCGATCGCCGATGTCTCCGCAAAATTGAGCTTACACCCAAGCGTAAAGAAAGCAGCCGTTTTGTATTCAAATATACTATTGTCTATCATTTTGGTGTTAAAATAGTTCGCGAATATGATTTCGCTTTCAAGGGGCAAAGATAACGATTTTCACACGCATACCGACACAGCAAAAAGCTGTCGTCTTTAAGAGTCTCTTCCCCTTTTTTCTCCTTTGAAACCGATTTTTCCGCCCCCTCATTTTTATATATTCCATCCCGAAAAATGCTCACTTTTTTCGGTCTCTCTATTTTGATCGGAGGGGGTGTTTTCAGAGCATGACCGAACTGTTAAATTCGGGCTGTTTTATTAACACGATTTTTGATGCAGGTTTACTCAAAACGCTAAAGCAGTATATTTTGTCGGCTTAAAGTATTAAGCGAAATCAATAAACGTATTTACCGATTTCATTTAATACGTTTACCGGATTCAATTAAAGTATTTAGAATTTTCACACATAGTACTGTTTATCAAAAGATTAGCATAAAACAGCCCTTTTGGAGAAGGAAAACGGGGGATTTCTTCATTAACAATAATTCAGACGAAACAGGTTGAAATTCTATATTTATTAACTCGAAAACAGCCCCTGAAAGCGTGCAAGAGGAGAGTTGTTCGCAAATTTACGATTTTACATATAATACTGACCATAAGACAATTACACTCTTATCTATTCTATTCTCTCCAAAAATTTCACAACCCTAAGGGCTTCCGATCCTCCTCCGAGAGGAGAGCATTTTTATATAAAAGCTCTTGCCAGAAAGAGGACTCCCAACCCCGTTCGCCCATCTTAATTTTATTATTTATCTTTGTCCCGATCCGAAAACAGGATTTATACCCAAAAGAGACAAAACAAACAGTTAATGATATGAACATACGCACGTTTTTCCGCTCCGTCTCAGCCATTCTATTGTTAGGAGCATCGTACTCTCTCTCTGCTCAGAGCATCAATGTTCCAACGCAAACATTCCAAGTGGGATTTGGTACAGGCAGTAAGGGACTCGAATTGTCCTACGAGTACCGACCGGCATTCGTGGCAAACAGAGTATTGGGATTCAGAACATTCCTCGGCTATGGACTTTTTGCCGTTCCTAAAAAGGCATATCAGTTCTCGACCTATCACATCAACTTCTCAAAACTTGGCAAAGGACATCTTCCCATACAGCATCAAGAGGTGTCTTTGGGAGGCGAGGTCAACTTCCTACTTGGTAGCTATAACCACGCAGGAGAAATGGGTATAGGTACGGCTCTCGACTGGTTCTCAAAAAAGGTCAACTATTTTCAAGATTGGGATGCAATCAAGGCCAAAGAGATCTTGACAGGAGAAGCAAACCCTTCTTCATTTGCTTCACACTCTTACATCAGAGTGGGTTATCGCTATACGCATGACTATGGCTTTACATTGGGAGTAGGAGGAAACTTCTTGCTTTTACAAGGACTCGGCACAAAGTTCTTCGCTTCCGAGTGGGGATTCACACCCTATATCAGTATCGGATATACGATGTAAAAGCCTGATACTATACGATAAAATAGAAAAGCCGCACCGGAGGATTTCTCGGTGCGGCTTTTTCGTTTTATGAGTTTTAGGATCTGATCTTACAGAAAGATTTATTAAAGGTCATCTTCAATAGCACCACTCTTGGAATAAGCACTCGGTTTAGCCTCAAAGAAGTCGGTCTTGATAAGATTGGCATTGCTGTACTGAGATACCCAGTTCATACTTGCCGGCTCTTCTTCGTACCCTTCAAAAAGAACACCGAAGCCCAAGTTCTCGCTTCTCAAGTTGGCAAGATACTTGATGTAGTCGCTTACCATCTGAGAGGTCAGCCCTTCGATATTCTCTCCTATAACGTACTCTCCCCATGCGATCTCTTGAAGTGCTCCCTCTTTGATCATCCCGCGGAAGAGTTCGATAGCTTCCGGAGTGAAAAGCTCCGGCTCTTCTTTCTTGAGTTCAAGGATCATGGAGCGGAACAGCCAAAGGTGTGTGTTCTCGTCTCTATTGATGTATCTGATCTCTTGAACGGATCCCGGCATCTTGCCGTTGCGTCCCAAGTTGTAGAAGAACATGAATCCGGAATAGAAGTAAACCCCTTCAAGGATATAGTTTGCCACCATAGTCTTTAGTAGCTGTTGCGGACTCTGATTCTCTTGAAACTCGTTGTATATATCTCCTATAAACTTATTGCGGCGGAGGAGATGCTCGTCGTCTTTCCACTGATACAGGATAGCCGAACGCTCTTCGGGAGAACAGATGGAGTCCAGCATATAGCTGTAGCTTTGAGAGTGAACGGCTTCTTGGAAGGCTTGGATGGTCAGACAGAGATTGATTTCATTAGCGGTGATATACTCGGCAACGTTGGGCAGATTGGCTGTCTGAATACTGTCGAGAAAGATAAGGAATGAAAGAATCTTGTCATAAGCCATCTTCTCCTCAGGTGAAAGCTCTCGATAGTCTTTCACATCCTGGCTAAGATTGATCTCTTCCGGTATCCAAAAGTTGTTCATGGCCTGTCTATACCAGTTCGCAACCCAAGGATACTTCATGTTATTGAAGTCATTTAGATTAGTGGTATTGCCATTTATCATCCTGCGTTTCGTTACTTCTACGTCACCATGCTCGTTGAATAGAGCCTTCTTTTTTAGTTCGGACATACTGTTATAAGTTAATATTGATGTTGATAATAATTTAGTCGAATATCTATATCCGTCCCGGTCTTAAAAGGGAGAAGATTATGCCGAGCAGCTTTCACACTCCTCTACTTCCAAAGAGCGACTGCGGATATAGTACAAGGTCTTCACGCCGGACTCCCATGCACGTAAATAAAGATCCAAAATACGACGGAAGCTATAATCATGAGTAATGAAAAGATTGACGGACTGGGACTGGTCCAGATGACGCTGACGGACAGCTGCTGCATCCACTACCCACTCTTGATCTATTTGGTGAGCTGTTTTGTAGAGCCAGAAAGTGGAGTCCGAAAGCTGTGGAGCCACACGAGGGACAATGTTACCCTTCTTCTCTTCGAGGAAGTAGCGGTTCATGACAGGGTCTATACCAGCCGTAGTACCGGCAATAATAGAGGTAGAACTTGTGGGAGCTATGGCAAGAAGATAGGAGTTGCGCATTCCTCTGCGTGCAACATCGGATGCAAGGCGTTTCCAATCCGGAGAATCGTATTTGCGAAGCTGGAAATACTCTCCTGTCTGCCAGTCGCTGCCGGGGAAGCGAAGATATGAGCCTTTCTCCTCGGCAAGCAGTGATGATGCTTCTATCGCGTAATAGTTGATCTGCTCATAGAGCTTGTTCATGAAGCTGAGGTGCTCTGCACTCTCCCACTTGATGCCTTTCTGTGCCAACAGATGGTGATAACCGCTCGTACCCAAGCCTATAGGACGCATCTTCAAGTTGGTGATCTCAGCATAAGGAACCGGATAGAAGTTGAGGTCTATGACATTGTCCAACGCACGCACTATGGTATGAATCACTTCTTGGAGCTCTTGCTTATTTTCTGTGTCGATGTTGCCAAGAACAAGGGAAGCCAGATTACACACTACGAAATCCCCGGCTTCTGTTTCGGTTGTAATGATTTCGCGACCGTTTTCTGTCCGTACAGAGACTTTAACCTCCTTTATCTCGCTCTGATTTTGAGCAATCTCGGTACAGAGGTTAGAGCAGTAGATGATACCTTGATGCTTGTTCGGGTTGAGACGGTTTACGGTGTCTCGATTGAAGATAAACGGTGTTCCGGTCTCCACAGCACTCTTGATAAGAAGACGAACCATGTCTTTTACCTTGATAGGCCTCTTGCTTATGCGAGATTCATTGAGACAATCTTTGTATCTGCGCTCCCACTCTTCGCCGTAATAGTCTTCCAGCGAATAGCCTTTAATGGCCTGTATTTCGTGAGGACACATCATGTACCAGTTGTCCTCGATATTCTCTTTCACCATACGCCAGAAAAGATCTGGGATACACACTCCGGGGAAGACGTCATGCGCTTTCATTCTGTCGTCTCCGTTATTCGTACGGATCTGTAAAAACTCCGGCATATCTCTGTGCCATATATCGAGATATATCGCAACGGATCCTTGTCTCATGCCAAGCTGATCGACAGCCACGGCAGTATCGTTACACAGCTTGATCCACTTCAACACTCCTCCGGCTACACCCTTGAAACCACGTATGTCGGAACCGATGGCTCGCACTTTTCCCATGTATATACCCATGCCGCCACCGAATTTGGAGACCTGAGCAAAGTTGTTTATCGTACGGTAAATACCGGTGAGACTGTCGGGCATAACATCTTCAAAACAACTGCTAAGCTGATTGAGTGGCTTTCTTGCATTGCTCATCGTAGGCGTTGCCATGGTTACCTTCAGTCTGCTTATGATGTCATATATCCTCTTAGCCCACATCACCTTGTTCTCTTTCTCCGGCAAAGCCAAGTGCATAGAGATTCCCATGAACATCTCTTGCGGACGCTCCAACAAGCTATGGCTGTTGTCCGTAATGAGATAACGCTTGGAGATGAGGTGCAAACTGCTATATGTGAGCAGGTGATTGCGTGAGGGGTCTATATATCTGCCTAACTCCTCGACCTCGTTCTTGGTATAGCCTTCGAGGATATATCTTCCGTACAGATTCTGATCCGTCAAATAAGCGATCTTACCATAGAAAGAGTCGATATAGAGCTTATTCTCCTCCTCTATGATAGAGCGTTCGATCTGAAGCAGAAGGAGACGAGAAGCGATAAACTCCCAGTTTGGTGCTTCCGGAGTAATAAGCTCCACCGCAGCCTTAGTCAAGATTTCCAACGTATTTGCCTGCTCTTTGTAGAAGGCTTGATACTTTGCATAAAGAAAGTCCAAAGAGTAAGCTTTCATCTGGAACGTTGCCTGAATATCTTTTAAGAGGCTGATGACACCGCTATCCGAAATAGTCTTGCTGAACTTATTGATAATTTCACGGAACTCACTGCGCTTCTCGCGGTAAAGAATGTACTTCTTTGCCACCTGATAGTGGCCGGCTTGCATCAAAGCCTTTTCAACCATATCTTGTATGGTTTCCACATCCACCTCTCGGCGGTCTTGCAATGCAGCCTCAATATCTTTACAAATGACCTCAATCTCCTTCTCAGGCATGGTCTCCCCGCAAGCGACAAAAGCACGACGAATAGCATTCGAGATCTTACCCAGTGTAAAATCTTCCTCTGTTCGGTCCCGTTTTAATATTTTCATTTTTCGTTATGGTGTTATCAGAATATCATTGTTTTATTTATCATTTAGTCAGCTACAAAGATAAACAAAAGTTGCAGATATAGAACCCCATTCCATGCCTTTTTATAGCCAGACAGATAAAATCATAAAAAGCTAATAAACAAATAGTTAAACGATACAATACAAATAAAAAGAGGGCATAAAAACCCTCTTAAAACGGCAACAAAAGCCCTTAAACTAATGAGTTAAGAGCTTTTTCTTTATCCCGCAAATTTTACATATTAGTTCAGAGCTAAGAGGTAAGCTCTACAACTTTCTTATAGATCTCTTCCGAAGATATTTCGAGACAGGCATAGTCTCCTCTTCGACACGGCTTCTGACCATAAGCGGAACATGGACGACATACCAGATCGACCCCTAAAGCATCCTCCTCTCTCTGCCTATACCCTAAAAAACCGGCAGCGACATGAGTTGCTCCCCAAAGGGAAAGAACCGGAGTTTGAGCCAAAGAGGCGAGATGCATATTGGCAGAATCCATGCTTATCATAAGATCCAGAGAAGATATTTCCTCCATCTCCTCCGTGAGCTTTTTGGCTTTTGTCAGTCTGACATTCTCAAACTCCGAGGCAAGCAACGTATTTTGCTCTGTCTCTTTTCCGGGAGCACCATAAAGCACCACCTCGTATACACCCTCTTTTGACAGCAGTCCGAGCAATCCCTTTATGGTTTCAACAGGCATCATTTTTCCTTTATGCTGAGCGTATGGAGCAAGACCGATTCTGTATCTCTCCTTTTTTTCGACCTTAGGGAATGGTGCTGTTTCGGTTGTTAAATCCAATCCGGCAGCCTGCTTCAAGAGATCAAAGTACCTGTATACCATAGGATGGATATAGAGTTCCCGGGGTACTTTAGTCTCTTTTTCAGGACGAGAGAAAAGGCGTTTACGTTCTGCTCGCGGTTTTTCCAGACTCACCACTTTGTGTCCCAATATACGAAGCATCCATCTTAGCAGTTTGGTACGCAAAACATCGTGTAAATCCACAACAATAGCGTCAGGAAAATGCTGATGCAGCCTTTTAGCGAGCTTCAACAAACCAAAGAAAGATCCATCCGGATCCGGCTTGAAAGGGTAACTATCTATATTCTCCTTCGGATCAAAACCTGTCATGGAAGCCATAAAAGGGCGAGTAACCAAAGTAAAAGAGGCATCCGGCAGATGTTCTGCAAGACGCCTCATTTGAGAAAGTACCATAGCAACATCGCCCAACGCAGAGAAACGAAGGACGATGTAATGCTTTTTATGTTGTGCCGAAACAGGCATACTTTTCTATCCGTTACTTAGCACCGGCTTTGCCTAAAAGGAGCGGATTCATAGCCGGATCGTTATACATTTTCATCTGTTTATAGACTTTCATGTACTTTCGTCCTTTTGCAATATCTTCCAACAGCTCATCCACAGCAGTTGCAAGGTCTTTCTCTTGTTCGAAAAGCACTTGCAACTTCTGTTCACACGCTTTTTTATGTTCCTCCGAAGCATCTGTGCGCTTGGTTTGTTCGCGCATATGGTAGATCTTTAGCTGAAGGATAGACATTCTATCCAATGCCCAAGCCGGACTTTCGGTATTGATCTTCGCATCCTTTTCCGGGCATACATCTTTATACAGATCCAAGAAGTAGCTGTCTATAAGCTCTACAAGATCCGTGCGTTCCTGATTGGAGCGGTCTATTCTACGCTTCATTGCCAACGCCTCAACCGGATCTATATCAGGATTTCGTATAATATCCTCCATGTCCCATTGTGCATTATCTATCCAGTTTTTGGTGTAGAGATAAAACTCGATTGATCTCACTTCATACGGATTTACAATAGGAGCATCTATATCATTAGAAACACGGTAATCTGCTATCGCACGCAGAAAAACCTCTATTGCCTTCGCAGAAAAAGATGATTTAGTAAGCATAATGTTCTTATTTTCTTGTTTTCAACTTTCACAAAGGTAACAATTAAAAACAGCAAACGCCCAAGAACAGAAAAAGAAACAGAAGAGATCCTTTGCCTAAGAGATCTCTTCTGTTTTCTTAGTGTCGGGATAAGAAGACTCGAACTTCCGACCTCCACGTCCCGAACGTGGCGCGCTACCAACTGTGCTACATCCCGATGAGGAGAAATACACTCCCTCCTGTTTTACGGAACAAAGTTAGGGCATTTATTGTAAACCGACAAGCACTCCGCCTTATATTTTCTCTCTCTTGCAGAAAAAGCAGAGGTTATGACGCAGATCTACTTAATCTTCTTCAAAACAGATTTTGCCGCACCGCTTCCGGTACTTGCAGCCTTTTTCATATATATTTCAGCTCGGCTCATATCCCCTTCAAGAACGTATGCGCAAGCTATCGGATAGTAAGCCTCTTCCTTATCCGAGAGCGGAAGCAGTAGTGATAAAGCCTTTTTCCCTTCCCCTCTGTGGTGCATGAGAGATGTCGCATAGTTGATCAGAGCAATCTGTTTGTCCGGAAATTTTCTGCTGATATACTCGTATATCTCCGTCGTATCGTGTCCGGCAAGACGTTGTCTTTGAGCCAATCTGCTAAGCTCTCCGTACGAAAGATCATCTTTATGCAGACGGAACATATCCATATCCGCTTCCGGAGCATAATATCTCTCCGTGTACTTTACCACAATCGTACTTCTCCTCAACTGTGGATAAAAGTCCAATAGCAATATCCGATAACTCTTGCCTCCATCTATTCTGCGGATTGCAGCTTCCCTCTCGGTATCTCTTTTGTATTGGTCTATTGCTGCAATCACCTGCTCTTTTTTCTCCAACGAACTCTTAGCCACTGCTATTCTAAGCCCATTCCAATCTTCTCCTACGACATTCACTCTCATACGTATTCGGGATGCAAAAGCAGCGTGTCTCTCCTGTATATATATAAGGAGTGCTTCGGCTCTCTGCTTTGCCAGTGTTCTGTTCCGCTCATAATTTCCTTCCGGAGAAGCATATCCGACTATCGTAAGATCCTCACAGCTCATTCCGTCTACCTGCGAAGCATTGTGCAGAAACTCGTCCAAAGCAGAAAGTTCTCTTGCGTTATCTCCCAACTCTTGGCGAATATCATGTTTGTTCAAAACAAATTGCAAGCGACAGTCTGTCTGCCAAGCTCTCTCCTTAGGAACAGGAGGAATATCAGAATAGAGGTATTCCCATTCCAAATCTTCCGGACGAACGGAAAAGAGTTCGACATCACCCACTACCCAATAGCCCGAACGCTCTTTGAGACACTCCGCACACCCTTGCAGCACCGATCTTGCCTCTAATTGAGAGTGGTTCATCCACGATTTCAACGGCACTTTGAGGAATACCGGGATCACTCCATCCTCATAGCTCTTCAAGGGAATCACGGAAGTAAAAGGCACATCCACATCCAAACGGTTGCCCAAAGCATTCTTTCTCTTCAGCACCTTGTATCTATTGGCTCCGGCAACAGCTATCGAGGCAATCTTTTCAGACTCTCCGCCTTCGCTTCTAAGGAGAAAATCCACAAAAAGAAGATCACGAGAGCCAAGCCTAACATCGCTTACATCCATCTTCAAACTCAGCTCCAAATACCTCTCATCGCCACTCTTCCCGGCTTCAAACTCTTCATACTTTACGTTCTGCGGCTTCTGTGCATATCCCGAAGCTACTCCCAATAGCAGGCAGAGTAGCAATAGAGCCGGTTTTACTTTATCTTTCGGCATCATACTTCTTTTATCTGTGTTATGGTATCGAAACCATATCCGTTAAACAATCTGTTACTTGAGAAAAAAGATCAGGCTAAGTGCCGCTTTTGTTGGACCCACATAGTCTGCCGAACCTTTTCCTTGAGAAGCGCCACAGGTTGTACAGCGAAATTTTTCGTATTCCACTCTGGCGTAACCTATGCCCACAGAGGCTTCAAAACTCCATCTGTTGGAAAGCAGCCACTGATACCCCACACTTATACCACCTCCATAGAAGTAGCCTTCGTAACGATGATTTTTCATAACGCCGTCCCTATTTTGCAAGATAAAGTAAGGGATCTCCACGCCTCCGACATTCATCTCTCCGCCCAATGCGTGCAGACCGATATTCCAGCCGTTGAATGACTCGCAGAACCAGTAACGGAGTTCGGGTCTTACGGACCAATGGCTCCACTTTTTGGAGACATATCTCGGATGATCCGCACGTCTTTCGTACAGAAACCAGTTCATCCCGACCTGAGTATCCAGTGTCCACTTCTTTCCCAACGCAAACTCCAAAGAGAGGTTAGGCGTCCTTAGGGCATCATAAACCAAGTTGTTTTTAATCGCTACCTTCTGAGCATTAGCCATGGGAACAAGCGTTAGAACCAACAAGCAAGTTCCGATAAAATGTTTCAGTCGCATCTTCTATATTTTGGTTATTTACTTTTACAAAAGTACCCTTTTTCTTTCACACATCCTACACCTCAACTCTCTCAATGTAAAAGAGATAAAAGAATAACCCGACAGTTTCCTTATTGAAACCATCGGGCTATTCTTTTATCTTCTTAAACTCTTTTCGGTACTGCTTAGAATCTCTTACCCAAAGCTATTGCCGGGATAAAATATCCGACATCCGCATCAGAAAGAGAGCGTCCCCCTGCCATATAGATCTGGAAGCTCCATCCTTTGCTGTTTACATACTTATAGCCTAAGCCGAGACCCATACCGGCACCAAAAACATACTGATACTCTTTGCCGTTGGAATAGCGTCTTACAAGTTCTTGCTTCATGTGTCCCAAAGCACTGTTCAGCTCCACGAACATTCCGGAAGCGTAACGCTTTTCGGGGGTAGAACGCCCAAAGAAATACCATCTGAAATAAGGTCCCACAAAAGATGTGGACATACCGGAGTCTACCCAAACAGTAGGATTATACAAAGCCCTTATTCCGAATCCCATTTCCTCGTCCAACATACGCTCGTAAGTGAAGTGAGGAATCCGGGCAAAGGCAAGAGAAGAGAAGTCCACAGAGATCTCATTCTTTCTATAACCAGAAGTCTCGGATTTCACTGCTTGTTCCTGTGCAAAAATATTCGCCACAGGGTTTAAGCAGATTATAACGAGAAAAAATATCAGCTTTTTCATCTTATACATATATAGGTTCAACCTCTATTGATTTAGGTATGCCGAGAGCAAAACGGAAACTCTTTCCGGAGAAGCTCTGCACGACCACTCCCTGCAAATATAGTGTAAATATTGCTTTGGTTTGCCATCTTTCCGAAACCGGGAAAGGAAAAGAGCTTAAACCTAAAACCTAAACCCCATAGATGCTTGCAAAGCAGAGGCAGTAAATACGCTTGCAAGGATCATAGACGAACTTGATCCGAAATTAGGAAACATGGCATTTAGTGTAGGACGTATATAGAACTTCTTATACCTCAACTCATATCCCCCTCCAACATTAAAGTAATAAAAGTCGACCAGCAAACTATTCCCTGCTCTTGTTGTGTTTTTTTCCGGAGATTCCGCATGCAGGTCTTTCATTATCCAGAAATTCATTCCGGCATTCAGAAAAAAGCTTCCACTGAAGCCATTGGAATTCCCTTTATAACCGGAAAAATAGTAACGGTATTGTGGAGAAATTTGTCCGGCAAGCGATGGGAACATAAAAATTCCGGCACCGGACACCCCTGCCACATGGTGTTCCTCCAATACGGTGTACAGACCTGCATTCAAAGAGAATAATCCGACCCCTATTTCACCTTTTATTTTAACCTGTGCATTACTTTTGCCACAACAGCAAAACAGCAATATCAGAGCAGAAAATAGTACTAAAAAACGCTTTTTCATATCCTTATTATTCATTTTCAAAACTCTTTCTCGCTTATCCGAAAGAAAAAAGGTGTCCCCATGGGGATGTGCGCACTTGATAATTCTATCTATCCAAACAGCACTCCTCTTTAAGTGTCAAGGACAAAGGTAAGTATTATTCTTCCATAAAACATCTCCCATGGATATTCTTCTCGGATGAAGAAATAGAACAAGCTATGGCAAGGTTTTGAAAATTCTTACCTTTGTAACTGCAAGAAAGTGGCTATGAACGCAGTAGAAAGAAAAAAGGAGATATATAAAGTAACGCTTATAGGAGCCATAGGCAACGTGATACTTCCTGTGGTGAAAGGAGTTATAGGCGTACTGAGCAATTCGGGAGCCTTGATTGCGGACGCCGTTCACTCGGCTACCGATCTGCTTACAGACGCTGTGGTTCTTTTCTGTGCCCGTATAGCCGCCAAGCCATCGGACGATGACCATGCTTACGGACATGGCAAATACGAAGTGATAGCCTCGGCTCTCATCTCCCTTTCTCTGCTTGTGGTCGGAGCTTTTATCTTGGCAAAGAGTGTGGAAGAGCTCTATCGCTACTTCCTCGAAGGGGTCATGATAGAAAAGCCGGGCGCAATAGCCATCTGGGCAGCCTTGCTCTCCGTTGTGGCTAAAGAGATCCTTTTCAGATACACCATCCGGGTGGCTCACAGGGTGAACAGCTCTGCCGTTGCCGCCAATGCGTGGCATCACAGAAGTGATGCACTCTCTTCCGTCGGAGTGTTGGTGGGTCTGTCTGCCGCCTATTTCCTTGGAGAGGGAGCACGATTCATGGAACCCGTCTCTGCCATCTTCGTTGCGGTACTCATCATAAAGGTCGGAATGGAGATCGGTATGAACTCTCTCCGAGAGCTGTCCGAGAAGGCTCTCCCCTCCGAGACCGAACAAAAGATTCGGAAAATGGTAGAAAGCGTCGAGGGAGTATCCAATCCGCACAACCTGCGCACGCGCAGAGTGGGGCAGAGAATTGCCATCGAGGTGGACATCATGGTTGACGGACAGATGACAGTAGAGCAAGCGCATCACCTTACCGAGCTTATCGAAGCCATTTTGCGGAAAGAGTACGGAGAAGAGACCCATATCATCATTCACGTAGAGCCGAAAGAGGCAACGCTGGACAACAAATATGAGAGAGAATATGAGAGCAGACAAAACCTCTGACCTGCTTCCGTGGCTCGAAAAAGACAGAATAGAAGCCGGATGCGATGAGGCTGGGCGTGGAGCTCTTGCCGGTCCGGTGGTGGCTGCAAGCGTGATCTGGCTTCCGGACAATCCGCACCTTCTCGACCTCCTGCCCTCTTTGAACGACTCCAAAAAGCTCACCGGCAAGCGGAGAGAAACGCTGTTCGACCGGATATGCTCCTGTTCCGATGCCTTCTCCATCGTGGAGATAGACCCGGCAACCATAGATCGCATAAACATCTATCAAGCCTCCTGCCTTGCTATGAGCCGGGCAGCGGAAAATCTGAAGCTTTCCCCCGATCATCTTTTGATAGACGGCAACCGGTTTACTCCCTCTACCTTTATCCCCTATACCTGTCTGGTAAAAGGGGATGCCCGCTTTGCCTCCATCGCTTCTGCCTCTATCCTGGCAAAAGTACATCGGGACAGAGTGATGCAGAAGAGCCATGAGCTGTATCCGGAGTATGGTTTCGACAAACACGTAGGCTATCCCACCCCATCTCACAAAGCGATAATCCGAAAGATCGGCCTCTCTCCCATACACAGAAAGAGCTATAAACCTTGTATGCAGATGCTCCCCTTTCTGACGGACTGATATAAAAACAGATTCAATGATATTCCTTCCCACTTCTACCATACCCTCTATTCTCTACATCTCTTCCCTGCTTATGGGCGAGAGTGTAGCCGTATTTATAGACGAGCCATACAGCAAACAGAGTTACAGAAACAGATTCGACATCTACGGAGCTACCGGTAGAATGAGTATCTCTGTACCGGTAGAGAAATACCCCAATCCTGCTCCTCCCACTGCCCTTATAGCCATCAGCGAGCATGGAGACTGGAGAAGAGTGGCAGAGCAAAGCCTTCGTTCCGCTTACGGCTCCTCTCCATACTATGAGTTTTATGAGGAAGAGATCCTGCGGCTGCTCTATAACCCCACTCCTCTGTTGGTAGACTACAATGAGGCTTGGCTCAACTGGATCTGTCGGGAATGGCACATCACCGCTCCGATACATGTACCGGAAGATGAGATTGTATCCAACGGCACGCACCTCCAGACACTCTGCGACCGGCAGATTACCAAGCATCCGCCCATCGTCTTTCCGCACTATTATCAGACTTTTGCGGATCATCACGGCTTCTTGCCCAATCTCTCCTCTCTGGATCTCCTGTGCAACTTGGGTCCTGAAGGCATTCTTATTCTCAAAGAGACCGCTCAAAAGTGGAGAAAGCACCTTCGGCTCTGAGCTGACAAACGCCTTTTTTCTCCCTTTTATCATTTCGAGCAGCAGGATCCGGCCGTTAAGACACCGGGGGCCGCCTGTTCATTTTTTCAGCATACGAAATCGCCCTTTCGCCTACCCTGTTTTACCCCCTCTTGCATCGCTGTTTTTATATATTATATTCTTTCGGCTTAACGTGTTTAATTTTTCAATGAACACGTTTACCGATTTCATTAAACACGTTTACCGGATTCGATTAACGTGTTTAGCCAAAACAACTAAAACACTAATAATCAAACAACTACATATTTTTATCCTAAAAAGCACCTAAAAAGGCAGATTTCTTTATTAGGAAACATTTACAGGTGTGGGTGTTAAAATTTACAGCTATTAACTCGAAAAGAGCCCATCAAACGGACTGAGAAAAATTTTTATCCGAATTTGAGATTTCTTCATATCTGAATGATTATCAAAATATTATCTCAAAACAAACAAGAGGAATGAGCTGAAATCATTCCGGATAAAGTTCTACAATGAAGATTTTCTTCAATCCGTTTTTATATAAAAACTCCCACCCCGAAAGCAGACTTTTATACCCCAAGAGAGTAGAAAGTCGGCACGATCAAAAAGCGGATACAATGCATCCGAAAAGCTTAAAATCAAAATCCGCCATGCAGCTTCATGCTCCAACCCAAAGCATTTAGCACCCTATTTCTCTGTCTATCAACGCCTCATGAGCATATTTCGATAGAGACAAAAAGCGAGAAGATATGAGGGAAAATCCCGCTGCTGCTCCGATTTTTTTGCTATCTTTGTTTGAATTAAGAGCTTACGACAAACTTTTATGTCAGAACAGAGACAGCAACCAATATCCTCTCCCGACAATAACGAAGAAGCAGACCGCAAAGACCCATCTTTGCAGGAAGAGCCGCAGATCTCTCCCAAAAAGAAGAAAAGACGGCTATGGCTTCGCCTGCTACTGTGGATTGTGGGCATCTTAATCGCTTTGCCATTCCTGCTGTCCGCTCTTTTCTACATCCCCGGAGTGCAGCAGTTTGCCGCACGAGTGGCATCCGAACAGCTCTCTCCCCTATTGGGAGTGGATCTCAGTATAGGAAAGTTCCGAATCAAATTCCCTGCAAAAGTCCATCTATCGGATGTCTTCGCAGTAGATCCGGAGCAGAAAGATACGCTTGCCTCGCTCAAACGGATAGATGTAGAGATCCCCATCCCTCTGCTTCTGAGTGGAGATATTCCGATCTCCATTTTGGAGCTGGACTCTCTGCGCATTCATATGCCGATAGTGGATAGCGTACTCCGAATAGACGGATACGTGCATCAGCTTAGAGGAAGCGGACTGAAGATAAGGCTTAAAGATCAACGCATACACCTTAGAGACTTGGATCTGAATGGTGCAGACCTTTACCTCTCACTGGGAGAGATGAAAGAGAATCAGCCCCAAGACTCCGTCCCAAACAATTGGATGATTACGGCCAAAGACATAGGCATACAAGATGTTCGTTACAGCATGAGTATGGGTAGCGATACCGTTTTCTTCTCCACTTGTGTAGATAGAGCCGTCATACGAGGAATAGCTGCGGATGTAGGAAAGATGTCTTATTTTGTGCAGTATGCCCGCATAAAAGGCGGAGTGGATGTCCTTCAGCCGGTAGAAGATGTGGAGTTCCTGGCTCTTCCGTGGGAGATAGACGTGAGAGGGTACGATATCTATTACGATACGTTGAACGTCAAAGGCAATATCGCAAAAGGGCACTTCAAGTGTGCGGATCTTTGGGAAATGAAAGATCTGAAAGCGACACTTGATATAGACGAGAGACAAGCCAACGTAAAAGACCTTGAGATACGGCTAAAAAAGAGCTTCATAACGGCAAATGCTTCCGTTCCGATGCACAAATGGATGCCGGACTCCGTCGGGGAGGTTGCTCTTAATCTTTTCGGCGAAATCTATCCGGAAGATGCGGCATTCCTGCTTCCTAAAAGCTTTTCTTTGCCTGAAAATCCGATAACAATAGAAGTAGATGCGACAGGAGAGATCGAGGAAAGAGTGAGGTTCAACGGTAAGGTTGAGGCCAAAGAAGCGGTATCTCTGCTGATGAACGGCTCTGCCCGGCTCCCTCTGAACGAGAAGCGTCGAAGTGGCAACGTCCGATTGGAAGCGCAAACGAAGTCCGGACTCATGGAGTATCTGGACAAGATGGGGCTGACAAGCGACAGATGGACCATACCAAGCGATATATTCCTGTTTGCCGATGCTTCTTACCGCAACAATCTGATAGATCTCACCACCCGACTCGAAACGCCAAGAGGCTCTCTTGAAGCTGCCGGAAAGTATGGTTTGAAGTCGGAACGCTTTGAGCTTGAAACCCAAACGAACAGACTGTCGGTACAGCAATTTTTACCGAAAGACACCATTGGCGACTTACAGGCACACATCAAGATAGAAGGGCAAGGCAAAGATCCGTTCTCCCCGAAAACATTTGCACGTCTGGAGATGTCTCTCGACACTCTCACCTATAACCACAAGAGTCTGGGCAATATCGTAATGGTCTCTCAGCTCGAACAGCAGCAGCTCTTTGCGGCACTGAACTCGGAAGCGGAGGGCGTTACGCTGATGGGACAGCTGGATGCCCGGTTGGCGAAAGAGGATATAGATGCCTCTCTCCGCCTTGAGGTGGATACCATAGTGCCGTCCCTGATAGGCCTCGGCTCCGGACCGGTATTGGGCTCGACCTTCAAGCTCCTCGCTGCCGTCCGTACAGATACAAAGCAGAAGTATGATATAGAGGGAAAAATCGTGGACTGCGTCATAGAGACGGATAGAAAGATCATAAGACCGACCAACTTGGATCTTGTTGCTCGAAGCAGTGCTGAAAGTCTGATGGCGAAAGTCAATTCGGGCGATCTCGTGCTATCGTTCAACTCCAAGAACGGACTGAATGACTTTCTGAATCGCATAAAGAGTGTGAGCAAAGAGATCTCTCTGTTTACGACAGATACCACGAACAACTACTCCATAAGCCACTGGATAGAACACTATCCGGATGCGAATATCTCCTTCTCCATGGGGCGTAACAATCCTATACGTTCCTATCTGGACGAACACAGATATGGTTGGAAGAGTACCACGCTCGATATTCGCACCTCTTCCGACAGCGGACTTTCCGGAGAGTTTTATCTGAATGGCTTCCAAAAGGACACATTCAGAATAGACGAAATGGACTTAACCATATTCCAAGATACCACTATGTTTTATGCCGTAGGGGCTGTTCACAAACAGAAGTTCAGGAATCAGGATCCTTTTGAAGCGTTTGTGAACCTTACGACCAATATGAAACATGCCGAGCTTTTTGCCAATCTGAAAGATAAAGAATCGAAAGATCTGCTTCTGCTGGGCGTTCGTGCGAAGTGGAACAGAGAGGATATTACGTTTGCGCTAACACCGGATCCGCCCGTACTGGTGTACAATAAGTTCTTGAATGATGGTAAAAGCTATGTGAAGATACCGCTCAAACCGGACAAGAATATAGAGGCACACGTTCTGCTTAAAGCATCGGATGATCCGGAGAGTAAGATTCTTCTCGACACGAAATACGTGAGAGACGAATATGTTATGAACGCTTTGATACAAAAGTTTGATCTTAAGAGGATTCAGAATCTGGGAGTCGTTCCGAACATGGATGGTATCTTGAATGCAGACTTACGCTGGATCAAAGGATCGGATGGAGATAAATACATCGCTCAAGCATCGTTGGACAAGTTCCACTTCCAAAAGAATAAAGTGGGAGATATAGCGGTTATGGGAGTATATGAGCCGGTAAGCGGAGGTTCTTATGCCGCAATGGATGTACAGCTGGATGGCGTCAATGCCGCAACGGGAGAGGCATTCATCTCTAAAAACAAGGGGGTAGATCCGGTTTGGAGATTGGTTGTGAATAAGTTCCCAATCTCTAAGGCGAATCCGTTCTTACCGGACGATCTGGTCTCTCTTGCCGGAAATGTGGATGCCGAACTCTCCAATGCATCGGGAAATGGAGACATCAAGCTGATGAAGCCGACCAAGATGCAGGGTTATCTCTCCATCAAGGATGGCAGCGTGTACTCTGCTGCTCTGAACAACAGATACGGCATAGACTCGAAGCCGATCCGGATAGACAACGATAAGATTCGCTTGGACAGGTTCACGATTCAGACTCTCAACAATACTTCACTCATGTTGAATGGTTCTGTCGAACTGACCGGAGACAACGAGCTAAAACTGAACCTGCGAGGAAATGATGTACTGCTCGTAGACTCCAAGCGCACCCAACAGACTCTTTTATATGGTCGCCTCGGCGTGAGTACCGATATAAGTCTCTCCGGTCCTGCTTCTACAATGAAAGTGAGAGGTGCTCTTTCGATCAATGGAAACACGAACCTCACCTATATTCTAAAGGACTCCAAACTCTCGAAAAGAAATCGCTTTGATGGTCTTATAGAGTTTACGGAATTTAGAGACACTCTCTTTACGGCAAAAAAAACGGATGTAGACACGCTCTCATTGGGAGGATTGGATGTAACGCTCGCTCTTCACGTAGATCCGGCAGTATCTTTGGGTGCGGAGATTACCGCAGATGGCAGTAATGCCGTGCAGGTACAAGGGGGAGGAGATCTCAACTTCAGATACCCGCCATACGGGCAGATGTCTCTAAGCGGGACATACAACTTCAACGATGGATTTATTGCCATAAACCAAGCACCTATCATCTCGAAGAAGTTCAAGGTGGATAGAGGAAACTATATCTCTTGGAGTGGCGATGTGATGAATCCGTTCATCAACTTTAAGGCTACGGAACGGATCTCTTCGACAGTGGCTCTGCCGGGTGAACCGAAAAGGAAGGTCAACTTTGATGTCAGCGTCGTGGCAAAGAACAGAGTGAATGATCTTGCCCTTCTTTTCACTCTGGATGCTCCGGAAGATCTTACTCTGAGAAACAACATAGCCGCCATGACGGACGAAGAAAAGTCTCGCCAGGCTCTGATGCTCCTGTCTCTCGGTACTTACTTAGGCTCTACGCAGGCAGGTGCTTCCGGTTTTGATGTGAACAGTACGCTGATGTCTCTTGTAACAAAAGAGTTCAATGCTTTGGTGGGAGATCTTATCAATGCGGATATAAACTTAGGAATAGAGCAAGATGCCGAAGGAAAAAGAGGAACAAACTACTCCTACTCGATTGCAAAGAAGTTCTACAACGATCGTATAACGCTTCAGATCGGTGGACAGGTAGAAACAGCCAATCCGAACAAGAGTGCCAACCAAAGTTTTATAGACAACATATCGTTGGATTATAGGTTGGATCAGGCAGGCACTCACTATCTTCGTCTTTTCCACAAGAAAGACTATGAAAACATATTGGACGGTGAAGTCATCGAGACCGGAGCCGGCTATGTTTTGAGAAGAAGGCTTTACAGACTGAAAGATCTCTTCAACTTCAAGACCAAGCCAATACTCTTGAAGATACAGGAAGAGCCTGTAACGCCCGCACCTAAAGCAATAGAAGAACCGAAAGATGAGAAGAAACAATAGACGTCATAGCCTTTATGCCTTTCTGTCCATCGCTGTAATCTTTTTGATTGCAGCCTGCTCTGCGAGCAAATATGTCCCGGAAGGAGAGACGTTCTACCTTGGGATGGAAAAAATAAAAGTGGAAGAGAAGGATAAGACATACCCAAGGCACTCTTCCCGTGCACTGGAAGAAGCGGAAGATGCTCTGAAGAAAGCACCTAACGGAAGCCTTTTCGGACACACGAAGCTAAGGTTGCCGTTTACCTATGGTTTCTATTTCAATGAAAAGATAGGTAACGAAAGCAATACTTTTACCCGTTGGTTGGAGAAAACATTATCCTCAAAGCCTATCTTTGTTTCTAATGTCAATCCGTCCGGACGTTCCACCATCGCTCAGCAAATCCTACAAGAGTATGGCTATTTTCATTCATCCGTAAGTCATAATCTTATCTACAATAAAGATTCTCTGCAGGCTCTTGTCCAGTATTACGTTTCACAAGGAGCTCCTCACGTGATAGATAGTGTAGAGTACGATATTGACATTGTTACTCCGGACAGTTTGGATCTATTTTCTGCCCCGATCTCTTTGATTAAGAAAAAGCGTCCTTTCAGCATTTCAACTCTTGAAGCAGAACGAGACAGAATAGCCGGACTGTTGCAAAATCAGGGCTACTACTATTTCAGACCGGACAATATCATCTATCAGGCAGATACAACCTTGCGAGAAAAAGGTGTTCATCTGAAGGTCAATCTCTCTAATAAAGCAGATCCGAGAGCGTATCAGCCCTGGTATATAGGGAATATCAGTTATAATGTGTACGATAGTGAGCGATCTCCTCTAACGGACAGCTTGATGCTGGACGGCGTACTTTTCCGCTTCAATAAGAAGATCCCCGTAAGAGCAGGAGTGCTTAGAAGTAAGATCCGATTCATAAAAGATAAGCTGTACAATGCTTCTTATCAGAATCGCACGGTACAATCTTTGGCTACACTGAACACGTTCTCTTTCTCCGATGTGAACTACACACCTTCAGACTCTATACCGAACAGGCTCAATGTTACAATATCTTCCCAAGCGGATCTCCCCTATTACGCAGAGCTTGAAACGGTATTCAAAAGCAAAAGTAACAATCAGTTAGGTCCGGGACTATCCTTGACTCTCAACAAAAAGAATCTCTTTAGAGGAGGTGAACTTCTCTCTATGCAGGTGGGCACCAACTACGAATGGGAAACCAGAAAAAGCAATCTGCCCGGCAGTTCATGGGATATCAACAGCTACGGTATATCCGTTAACTCCTCCCTCACATTCCCTCGCATCATGCTGCCGTTCCTGCCTAAGAGATTTCAAAAGATACCTGCAACGACCTCTTTTTCCATCACCGGAGGATTTCTGAACCGCTCATCTTTTTACAGACTGGGGCAGTTTTCCGGTCGCATTGCCTACAATATCGAACCGCAGAGAGGTGTACGCCATACCATTATCCCTATCAGAGTAACCTACAATTCTCTGTTGCGCACAACGGCTAAATTCGATTCGATCATCTCTGCCAACCCGGTTCTTGCACTATCTTTCCAAGACCAGTTTATCCCGGTTATAGGATACACTTTCGGATATGAGCAGATAGACGGAGACTCTCCTCATACATTCTCCATAGAGGCATCCGTTTCGGAAGCAGGAAATATCCTCAGCACCATCTATGCGCTACGAGGAGAACCTTTCACCAAACAGAAGACATTTATCAACAATCCGTTTGCACAGTTTGTCAAAGGCTCTTTAGAGATGCGATATGCGTACAGCTGGAACAGCAAAGAGAAGCTCGCAACCAGACTTTTTGCCGGGGCTATATACAGCTATGGAAATATGTTGGTGGCACCTTATACGGAGCAGTTTTACTCCGGTGGTGCCAATAGCATCAGGGCTTTTAATGTCCGCACGATAGGTCCGGGCTCATATCGTCCCACCGAATACAGCATCTACAACTTCATGGATCGCACCGGAGACATCCGTCTTGAAGGAAATATCGAATATCGGAGGAAGCTCTTCGGAAGCCTTGAGCTTGCAACATTCATAGATGCCGGCAATATCTGGCTGATGCGAGAAGATCAAAGCCGACCGGGAGGAGTGCTCACCGGAAAGTCTTTCTTCAAAGACCTCGCTTTGGGAACAGGTTTAGGCATAAGATACGACCTCTCTTATCTGGTCATCAGATTCGATACCGGAGTGGCTCTCCATGCTCCTTATTCTACCGGGATCAATGGATACTTCAACACTTTCGGGAAGAAGATCTGGAAAGATGCTTTCTCGTTCCACCTCGCCATCGGCTATCCATTCTAAATATCTTACTCTACATGAACGACCAGAAGCTCAAACAGCGACAGACCGCCCGACTCACCTCTCGGCAGATACAGCTCATGCAGATGATCGGACTCTCCAATGTCGAGGTTGAAGATCGGATACAGAGCGAATTGGAAATCAATCCGGCATTGGAAGAAGGAGTGGAAGAGGATGACGATACAAGAAAAGAGAACGACAACGAAGAGCTTGAGCCGATCTCTCAAGATGAAATCATACTCGGCGACTACGCTTCCATAGATGATGTTCCCGAGTACAAACTCCGACAAGTAGAGCAACATCGCACGCCGCGAGAGGAGATCCCTTTCACGGAAGGAAGCTCTCTGCAAGACCATCTGCTCTCTCAGCTCTCCCTGACATCACTCTCCGGCGAAGAGGTGGAAGTGGCTCGCTACATTGTCGGAAGCCTTGATAACGATGGTTATCTGCGGCGAGATCTCCTGTCCATACAAGACGATCTTGCCATACGGATGGGTATAAACACAGATTTGGAGACCATAGAACATGTTCTAAGCGTTATGCAGACTCTCGATCCTCCCGGTATTGGAGCAGAAGATCTCCGTCACTGTCTGCTGTTACAGCTGGAAAGAAGAGAAGAAACAACTGCCGTAGCAACAGCCAAAAAGATTCTTGAGCAGATGTTTGTGCCGTTTTCCAACAGACATTACGACAAGATCATCTCTCGTCTGCATCTTACGGATGAAGAGCTGAGAGAAGCCATCCGAGTGATCACACACCTCAATCCCAAACCCGGACTCGACTTTAATACCCGTCTTGAAGAGACATTCTTTACCGTTGTACCCGACTTTATCGTGGAAGAACACGATGATGAGTTTACGGTATCCCTCAATAATGACGGGATTGCACCGGTGCGTGTCAATACAACATTCACTCAACAGATGAGCGAATACAGCGGAGACATCAGACGCATTCCGCAGCAGAAAAAAGAGGTTGCCCGGTTTGTGAAACAGAAGATAGACGATGCACGTTGGTTCGTAGAAGCTCTCCGCCAGCGTCAGAAGACACTTCTTTTTACAATGCAGGCGATAGTGGAGATGCAGAAAGAGTATTTCATCATGGGAGATGTAGCCTATCTCAAACCCCTCATCCTTCAAGATGTTGCCGATGCAACAGGTCTCGACGTCTCCACGATCTCCAGAGTAACCAGCACGAAATACGTTCAGACCCCTTTCGGAACCTTTCCGCTAAAACATTTCTTCTCGGAAGGAACAATGACCGATGCCGGAGAAGAGATTTCGACCAGACATGTAAAGGAACTTTTGGCAGAGCTGATAGAGCAGGAAGACAAGAGCTCTCCACTCTCCGATGAAGCTATGGTGGCGCAGCTGAAAGAGAAAGGACTGAATGTTGCTCGCCGTACCGTAGCCAAGTATAGAGAACAATTAGGAATACCGGTGGCAAGACTTCGTAAAGAGATATAATTTTGTATCTTTGAGGAGCTGAAAAAAGCAGAACAAATATTCACTATAACAATAAAACCAATATC
Source organism: Porphyromonas sp. COT-108 OH1349 (assembly GCF_000768755.1). Taxonomy (NCBI): domain Bacteria; kingdom Pseudomonadati; phylum Bacteroidota; class Bacteroidia; order Bacteroidales; family Porphyromonadaceae; genus Porphyromonas; species Porphyromonas sp. COT-108 OH1349. The sequence goes on from NZ_JRAH01000019.1 coordinate 225,468, forward strand.
ATTAGAATTATGAACTTTCCAGAAAATCTAAAGTACACAAAAGATCACGAGTGGATCCGCTTAGAGGGTGATGTTGCCTTCATTGGTATAACAGACTTCGCTCAAAGCGAGCTTGGAGAAATCGTCTTTGTAGATGTAACCACTGTAGGAGACGAGCTCGAAGCAGAAGAGACATTTGGTTCTATCGAAGCGGTAAAGACTGTATCCGATCTTTTCTTGCCTGTTGCAGGAGAAGTGCTCGAAGCTAACGAAACTCTCGAAGATACTCCTGAGTTGGTCAACTCGGATCCATACGGAGAAGGCTGGATAGTAAAAGTAAAAGTTGCTAACCCTGCCGATGTAGAAGCTCTCCTTTCAGCAGCAGACTATAAGGCTCTAATCGGTAAATGATGACCCCTCGTGTAAGCATAATCATGGGTAGCACTTCAGACCTGCCCATGATGAAGAAAGCAGCCGATCTCTTGGAAGAGATGCAGGTGCCCTTTGAGATACAAGCGCTAAGCGCACACCGCACACCGCAAGAGGTAGAAAAGTTTGCTACCGAATGCGAAGATAGGGGTGTACAAGTCATCATTGCAGCAGCAGGGATGGCGGCTCACCTTTGTGGCGTGATCGCTTCCATGACTCCTCTTCCCGTAATCGGTGTTCCTATCAGCGCATCTCTTCAAGGGCTCGATGCCCTTCTTGCCATTGTACAGATGCCTCCCGGCATTCCCGTTGCAACGGTTGGAATAGATGCTTCTCTCAATGCCGCTCTTTTGGCAGTACAGATCTTGTCTGTGGGAGATCCGGAATTACGCGCTCGCTTCAAGGCTTACAAGAGGAATCTCAAGAATAAGATAGTGGAAGCCAACAAGCAGCTATCGGAGCTGAAGTATCTGCATAAAACCAACTGATACCCGGCTCGACAAACAAGAGTTTGTTATTGAACAATAAAAGGGAGAAGATCCGCATCGGATTTTCTCCCTTTATCTTTATACTTATTTGAGCTCTTTTCTTCGGATCGGTGTAGAAGAACCGGCGACATAAGGTTGAAACTTCCAGTTTTTTGCAGTGGCTATACTCACATCGGAGGTAGCATAACCATCATTATCTACAGCTTCGATAATGCCCATCTCCTTTCCCTCCCTATTGGGTAGAGCTTCATATACGGCATTCAATGCCGAAGCATCCATTTTGTTTTCCTGCATTGTAAGATAGCTCAACTGGGAAGAAGGGTCTCTGCTCAGTTTTAGAGACTTCAATTTATTATTCTGGCAAGGCAAATCGGCGATATTAGGACAAGAGCTGACATCCAGTATCTCCAGTTCATTACTCTGACACCAGAAACGGGACAACGCTTTACAGTCTCGCACATCCAAGACCGAAAGTTTATTTTCATCGCAATAAAGCTCCTGCAGAGCAACACATTTCTCTACTTTCAAAGAGGTCAGGAGGTTATTATGACATTCAAGAAGTCTCAGACTCTCATGGTTACTTGCATCCAATTCCGTCAGACTGTTATCTCCGCAATAGAGTTCTTTCAAAGAGAGACATACGGAAAGGTCCAGAGAAGAGAGCATATTCTTGTTGCACCACAGGGTATTCAATGCTTTGCAATCCTTGATATTCAAAAAAGATATGCTGTTTTCAAAGCAGTAAAGCTTCCTTAAACCGATGCAGCCTTCCAGATCCAAAGAAGAGAGTTTGTTGCCATCGCACCTTATCCTTTCAAGTGAACTATACCCTTTTACATCCAAAGAGGAGAGTCTATTTCCATGACAAGAGAGGTTTTGAAGTCTTTTATTTTCAACTATATTCAGCTCCTCAAGCTCATTTTTCGAGCATCCCAGCACGCGCAGATCCTTGCATTCGCTCACATCCAGAGCCTTAATCCCGTTATTGGAGCACCACAGAACGTTCAATTCCTTACACATACTGATGTCCAAAGAGGAGATTGCATTGTCTTCACAATCCAGATACTTAAGTCTCTTACAGAGGCTTAAATCCAAAGTGCTAAGATTATTTTCGTAAAAAGATAGCATCTCCAGACTCTCTCTTCCGTTCACGACCAATTCCTTAAGCTTGTTTCCGGAACACTCCAAAGCTGTAACAGGACCATAAATGGTGATTTTTGAAGAAGAAAAACGATACTCTTTATACTCATCGTTATTAAAGTTGTCGTCAAAATCAGCCCAAACAATATCATTTTCTCCTTCGTCCAAAAGCCCGTTACCATTCAGGTCTATCCATATCTTGGATCTGTTCTCTTCTTTCGCAGCCAAAAGCAGACGAATGGTCTGCCCCGTCTCTTTGGCGGTTACCATTGTAATAAATGGAGTATCGGTCGGGATCACATCTCGTCCTTTCATTTGTAGAGAGCGTCCTGTCCATTCTGCTCGCACTCTGTACGCCTTACCCGGTTCCATCCCGAAGGCTTTTGCCGGTTTTGAATTTTCCGAATAGATGGCTTCTTCACTGTCTGCGGACTTAACCCGGAGAAGCATGACCGGCAAACTTTTCTCAAGCGGATAAAACCACGAAGCAAACAGCCCCTCTTCTCCGGGCGCTATATTTGTAACCTTTTTCGGGGTGATAATACTTTTAGCCCCATCGGACTCTACAACTTTATTCTCAAAAAGATCGTAATGATAATATCTGTCGCCCATCGGCATATATCTCCATTCTGCTCCTCCAACTCCGGCAAGATGGCAGGAAGAGATATTCAACGCCTTATCGGATCCGTTACGAAGGCGGATGTACTCTATCGTGCCAAAAACCGAAAACATCGCCCGTACCTCTTGTTTCCCATCAGAGAGACTGACAACAGACATAACCGGGACAGACACATCCTCCAACTTCATCCCCACAATGGGTGTTATATCCATCATTATCCGTCCATCCTTCACGCTTATTCCCTCTCCCGGAAAAGATGAAAAAGCATAAAGCGTATAAGGCTTTTCTGCATCAATGGTGTTGGGAAGCTTCACTTCAAAAGTTGCACTCTTATTGTCAGAAGAAATATTCTCCAAAGGAGTTTTGATGAGCTCACTTAGAACATCTTCCTGCTTGAATAAAAGGGTCAACTCCTCCCCTCTCCTCCAACGAAGCAAGAGTTTATTGCCCTCGGTATTCTCTCCCGCTTCCGCTCTTAAAGCCGGTTCTTCGGGCATCTCGACCAAAACCTTGATGATTCTCTCCTCGTTTCCCTTTATTTCTTGAAGATCTCCTTTCCGGCAACCGCTAAGGGCAAGCAGAGCTATTAACAAGGAGATAGAGAAATGTAGTCCTTTCATAAACAAAGTGTTTTTATTGTAGTCAGATCGTTATCCGGACTCTCTTATTCTATTTTTCACAATCCGGACAGCTTTTTGCAAAGATATAAATATTCGATAAAAGGATATAAATATTTCTTTATAAAGATTCAAATCTTTGTCTGAACGAATATAATATATAAGATCAAGCCTTGATTTCGGCAAGTCGTGCTTTGATTTCTACAAATCAAGTGTTGATTTTCACAAAACAGCCCCCGGTTCGTAAAACATAATACGATTAAAGCCTTTTTACAACCCGATAAAACGAAGAAGTAAAAAGGCTTAAAAGATTTATTTTACACCAAACGACGAAAAAGAAAAGGAGCTACGACAATACTACAACTGCGACCTTATCTTTGCAGCTTTCTCTTCCCTCTCGAAAGAATAGGTTTGACTCTGTTTCGTGATCAGTTCGTACAAGAAAAGGGCTTTGCCTAAATAGAGCTTGGAAGCGTGTGGCTCCTCTCGGTTTCCGATTTCGGCTAAAATATCCGCCAGACTCTCCTGATTGTGAAAATCCAACCCCTCAAAGCCCTTTAAGTATTCGATGCTCTCCGATTCGTCTAAAAGCAAAAACTCATCCACATCGAAGTTCATCTCTTTCTTCAACATATCTTTCGACATCACCACTTCCGTCCCAATCGTGGTAGCCGTCCGATCTTTGCCCCCAAACAGATAGCCCCATATCGCTCTCATAATAACGCCGATCTTCTCAATCTCTCTCTTGATAAAATCCCTCTCTTCCATACCCTATAGCATTTAAGGTTTACTACTCTCTTAAAGTTATAAAGAATGGAAAGAAGAGACAAATCTAAGGCTATAAACAAGAAAAGAGCCTTTCTGCACTTGGCAAAAAGGCTCTCTTTATATCAGCATATTGGACAAAACAAGATGTACGCAGAACTTCTGTAAC
>NZ_JRAH01000002.1:0-26887 GCF_000768755.1 Porphyromonas sp. COT-108 OH1349
ACGCTGCTCTGTCCGGAGGTGGCATAAATCCGTCTTTTCGAAGTTCTCCGCCAAATGGCTTAAAATCCAAAACTGACTGACTCACAATTCATTTGCGCTATTTCGCCTTTTCTTGAACCTTGAGGATAGATTTTTTGGCAAAAGCACTAAAGGTTTTGGAGAAAAGCACTAGAGGTTTTGGAGAAAAGCACTAAAGGTTTCGGAGAAAAGCACTAAAGGTTTTGTAGGAAAGCACTAAAGGTTTTAGAGGAAAGCACTAAAGGTTTCGGAGGAAAGCACTAAAGGTTTTGGAGGAAATACCTAATCTTTCTGTGAAAAGTACCTAATCTTTTTGGAGAAAGTACCTAATCTTTTTGGAGAAAGTACCTAATCTTTTTGGAGAAAGCACTAAAGATTTCCGGGAAAAGATTCGCTGCTTTTCAGAAAACGTTGTGGAAGAAGATTTTCTACGCAGCTTTCGGGTAGGTGTCCGGTGGCTGTTCTCTTCCGGCAAAGAAGGATAGGGGGCTCTTGGATGGGGTTGTTCATCTGTCCGTTTTGTTATCTTTTTTGTGTGGCAGGGTTTGCCTTTAGACCGTGCAGGGGCAATGCCCGAAAGGGTGATTTTGGCAGCTGCTGTTTTGTGAATGCAGTTTTATTTATCGTTTTCGGGAGCCGGGATAGTGCAGGGGAGAGGAACTATCGTGGCGATGCTGCTTCGGGATCTGCCGGAATGGGAATAAAAAAAGACCTGCACACGCTGCGTGTACAGGTCTTTTCTTTTATAGGTATCGAGCGATCAATAGTCGAACGATAGAGACAGCATCATCTTTTGAGAGCCATATTCTCCTAAGCCTCTGATGCCGGCAAGGTCGAGCTTGACGTTGTAGAACTTCACTCCGATACCTGCACTCCAAGCACTGGTAGACCGGCTGCCATACTGATAGCCTGCGCGAAGGCTTACCATCTTGTAGAGCGTGTAGTCTGCACCGATGTTTGCTTGGTATAGCGGATCGGATGCCAAGAAGAAGTATCTTCCGCCAAGAGTGAAGTTGAACTCGTGAGTATCAGAAACTGCTGTCGCAAAGTCTCCTGTAAGCTCGGCTCTTGAAGGTACCGCAAACACGTCCTTGGCAGAGTAAGCGATAGGTGCTCCAAGATCGGACACGCGAGCAGCGATGTTCAAATATTTTGCACCACTATTGGTGAGATCCATGAAGTAATTGGCTCCAAGGCTGAATGTTCCTGTCATGGCTGTTCTGCCTGTGTAGCTTTGGATGAATGATCCGGAAGCAAAAGCAGATAGCTTGTCATTGAAACGGAAGGCATAACCTAAGTCGGCACTCCAATCGAATGGAGAAAGCGGCTTGCCCGGTGTACCGAACTGATCCTTTATAGAAGGAAGAGTGAGACCTCCCTGATAGCGGAAACCTGCATACACAACGTGGCGGTCGAGGAATCTCCATCCGGCAGTGGCCATTCCGTTCAAGAGTCTGCCTTCTGCCATAGCCATCTTAGGGAATATAAGTCCGCTTGCAGAGACTGTGAACTTCTTGTCTGTTTGGAAGATGGAAGCCGGGTTTACATAAAGATAGCTTCTGTCTGTATGCGCCAATGATACACCACCCATCGCAGCAGTACGTGCATCAACGGGAGTCTCTAATATCGGAAGGCTTTGAGCTGCCGCCTTTGGAGCAGAGAATAGTCCCATTGCTGCCAAGGCCATTGCTCCAATGATATATTTTATCTTCATATCTTTTTTATAGTTATTGATACGGTTGAAAATTTATGATCTACAATTACCTCTTTTGGACAGCTCTTTCATAAGGTTTGCCGCCTGTCTTCACTTTCAAGGTATATGTTCCCGGAGCTACTTTGCTTGTGTTGATCTTGGCAACACCTGTATGATCTGCAGGTACTTCCTTATCCAAAACAACTGCTCCGGTAATACTTATCAAAGTGATGTGAGCTTTCTTGTGTGTCGGGTTGAGCCAAACATTCAACTCCTTCTGCATTGGAAGAGGCCATACAGAGTAAACATCGAGAGAAGGATCTTCAACTACGGTAACAGAGAAAGATGCCATGGATGACATGTGTCCGTTGCTTACTTCCACAGATATGGTTGTGCGTCCGGGCTTGTATCCCTTGATGGTTAGCTTACCCTTATCGTCTACGTCGGCAGAAGCTACCGAGCCGTTGGATGAAGAAGCCTTGTATGTAAATGTCAAGAACTCTTGAGGAGTTACATAGTCTGCAAGGTTGAGAGAAGCTCCTTCTCCCTTAGCTCCTATTGTTGGAGTTGGGAACGCTTTCTTAAATTCAGGCTCTGTTACGGTAACGATTCTGAATGGAATAGTATATGTGAAAGAACTCTTAAGCTCGTCTGTAAGTTTAAGATTGAACGAGTATTCACCGGCAGAAGATAGCGGACGGATAGTAACTTTCAAGCCTTTGTCTATCCGTGCTACGCTTACGCAGTTGGTCTTATCCTCCAAAGTATATTGCCACTTGTGCCCATCCGGATCGGAAATATTGAATTCATACTCGACTTTTCCCAAGATATTCAAGAGAACAAGTGGATTTTCGGGTACGTTGGAGATTACCGGAGGATTGTTCTTTTTTGTCTTTACGGAGATAAAGGATGGAGCCGAGAATAAATTCCAACGGTCTATTGCTACAAGAGCAAAATGATACTCTTTATCAGGAGTCAACTTCTTTACCACGAAAGATACTTCGTCATTAACAGACAAGCCTTTGCCTCCGACAAGAGGATTGCTTATAAGTTCGCCTTCTTTTTTGTAATTGTTTGCGTTAAGAGGGGTCGTAGACATGTAAACGGCATACTTGTCCGCTGTCCCATCATCTTCATCTTTGGGCACATTCCAAAATAGTGTAAGCTCTGTGAAATCAACATTTGCATTGATCTTACTGCTGTTGAACTTAGGAGATTCCGGAGCTTTTTGATCATTTTTAAGAGTCAAAGCTGCATAAGCATCGACATAGCCTGACCCCAAACGTCCTGCTGCTCCCGGATTTATCTTGTCTATATCCACCGGTAGTATAGAAGCCAGCAAACGAGTCTTTAGATCTTCACTGGTAAATCCGGGACCACCGAAATGAGATACAATAAGAGCTGCAACACCTGAAGCGTGAGGACATGCCATGGAGGTACCTTGATAGTATGTGTACCAATCCGCTACGTTTGCAGCATTTTTGTCGGTCGTACTTAAGACTCCCGCTTTTGTTCCATACAGCATCTGATCTCCACCCGGAGCTGAGATATCTACCCAGTCGCCATAATTGGAGTAGGTAGCCCTCTTAAAGTTTGTACCGATTGCTGAGACGGCAATACATCCTTCGTATGCTGCCGGTTGGCTTGTAAATTCCAATCCATCATTGCCGGCTGCAAAAAGCACAACTCCACCCTTCATTGGAGAGTCCGGTCTTTGGCTGCCTTTCCCATCAGTACCGGCATATTTTACGAAATAATCGATGGCTACTTTTAGAGAGTTCGGAGTAGTATAGATACCTGAACGATAAGGATATCCCCATGAGTTTTGAGATATAACGGCTCCATTGTCAGCTCCGTACTTGATAGCTGCCGCAGCGTTGCCACCCTGAGCACCTTCTCGGAAGATCGCTGCCGACATGATACGTACTCCGGTATTAGGGTCTCCATTACCTCCGGCTACTCCTGCTACTCCGACACCATTGTTATTTTTTGCAGCGATGGTTCCTGCAACGTGTGTTCCATGAGCATCTTCGTCCGGACGTAAATTCCCTTGATCGGTTACAAAACAGTAGCCATTGATGTCATCGACAAATCCATTATTGTCATCATCGACACCGGAAGTCCCGTTCTGTTCGGCCTGATTTACCCACATATTATCCGCAAGGTCGGGATGATCTACATCTACCCCACCATCCACTACGCAGACGATGACATTTGGGGTGCCGGTGGAGATTTCCCACGCTTTGAAAAGGTTGATGTCGGATCCCATGACTCCCGCAGGAACACCGGTTCCTATGTTGTTGTAGTGCCATTGTTCCTTCAGAAGAGGGTCGTTGAATGGCATTTTGGCATTCCTTTTAAGGTAGTCTTCGGTTGAACTTAATAAATTTATGGCTGCAGGATGCTGATTAGCAGAAGCCGGAACTATTATAGGATTGAATTCTACAATCTCTACACCATCTACGCTATCAAGAGCTTGCATTGCTCTGGATATCTCCACCCCTTTGTCGAAACGTACTATGAACCATAGGTGCAGGCCTTCTTTTCTTGATCTTTCTTCAAACTCTCCTGCCGGTGGAAACAATCTTGTTATAGCTGTGGCCTTTATGCTTTGTAGAGCAGAACCCATAGAAGAGGGAACACTGCTCATTTGTACTTCTCCCAATTGTGCCTGAGTTAAACTCTGCTCAACTTCATCTGTGATCTTGATGATAATTTCTCCCGGAACAGCTGCACCCGGAGGAACATTATACATTTTTAGAGAAGAAGATGACGTGTTTGGTTGTTCTTTTTGTTGGCTGTTGTCCGCATATTGGACTTCTCTTTCATTTTGGCAGCCTCCTACTGTCAAGAGCCCAAAGAGAACGCTCAGCAAATATACTTTTTTCATGATCTTGTTATTACTTTAAAGTAGATAGAAATATCCCCACCGAAGAGGCTACAGTGTACCCTGCTACACTCTCGGTGGGGATATCTAAACTATCTCATTTATACATTAAGTCTATATAAATGAACTACGGTCTTAATGGTTACTTAAGAGAAAACTTCTCAAACTTTGTTTGATTTTTGTTTGCAGCTGCTTTTTGAGGAGAAGCCATTTTTGCTTCAAATCTAGCTTTCACTTCGTTCTTATCTTTACCGTAGTAATAGTGGCTTAGGCGAGCTCCTTGTATTTTTGATGCACCTTCTTCATACCACATTGCGAATTGAAGAGATACTTCACCCGGATTTACGTCGCTGAATTGAGCCGGTCTAAGCATCAATACAAGGTCTTCCTTGGTTACGAAAAAGAATCTTCCATCTCTTTCCAAAGAGTTTGCATCGAAACCTTCTTTGTCTTTAAGAGCGATAAACTCTTTTGTTGGAGCATAAGCACCATCAGGACGCAACCACATTACCAAGTTGATCTTATCTTGGCTGAAGATTTGAGCGAATTGAGTCAAACTTTGTAGTAGAGCAGGATCTAGTCCGGCATCTCCGGTTTTGTGGTAGAATGCCAAAACATCTTTCGCCTCTTCTTTTCCAACTTCACCTTCCTTAACAAAACTTTGAGCCTGGAGTTCTTCCGGGTTTTTTTGATTTGGATAATCTTTCTCCTTCTTGTATCCACGTTCTGTCATAAATGCGACAACATCCGCAGTCTTTTTGTCTTTATTATCCAAGAACTCTTTAAGAAGGTATGGGAACTTAGAGAACGTTGGATAGTCTTTATCTTGAATGTAGTAGTGCTCGAATATAACTCCATAAACCATTGTTCCATCCTCTTGAGGTTCTTGAAGAATGGTAGCACGTAACATCTTATCACTGTTTTGATACACAAGCTTCTTCGCTGCAGACATATCTTGCATAAAGGTAAATCCTGCATTCTTAAGAGCTTCGATAAATGCTCCTTCTGCAATTCTTTCCCATGTGTCTGTTGTTGCTACAATAACTTTCCATGTTTTCGGGTTATTGAAAGGAATAAGATAAGTAGCATTGATGAAACCGTCTGCTTCAGGAATTACTGTCAGCATACCCGGTTGTGGTCCGAAGAAGCTTTGTCCTGGTTCGCGCAAGCTTATTATGATAGAGCCTTGTGCTGCCTCCATTTTTGCACGTTGGAAGACGCTCATCTCAGCATCAAAAATAGGGAAGTAAACTGCATTAGATATATTTTGGAATACTCTGATAGCCTTAACTTCTGCACCAACTTTTATAAATACTTTAGCTTCGCGTGCTTTGTCTGTTTTATTAGCAGCAACCTCAGCCTTCACAAAGTTACCGGCTCTGGTAACGTTAAGCCAATCTGTCTGTTCAAATTCCATAGACCATTGTTCTGCATTTGTTTCTACAGCGACAAGGAATTGTCCGCCACTTACAGGAGCTTCAATTGTTTCAGAAGAAACATTGATGAAAATCTTAGAAGCGCTTTGAGTCACAGCGATCTTTTCCATAAGGCCACCTGCGTAAACGATAACTTCAGCCTTACGATCTTTTCCAAGAGTGTTTGCTTGTGCTCCAACCACGATGCCTTCGCCTTTGCGAGTAGCTGTAAGCCACTCAGCGTTCGTAGATACATTCCACTTGGTTTGGTTTGTTGTTACTTGAACTTGTGGTTCTGTCGGATTCTGTGCTTGGTTGTTTAAGGTTAGGGTTTGCGCAGATAGCGTTAAAGTAGGTTCTTCCGGCCCGTCATTTTTTGGCGTACAAGAAACGCTCATCAAGCTCGCAAGAACGACTGCTGAGAACACAGCAAGAAAGTTTTTTAGCTTCATAATCTTGAGATTTTGAGTTAGTAAAAAATACATTTAGGTTAAAAATTATTCAAGTAAATGGTTGTCAAAAATAGTCTATAATCATCAACATCAGATTGATGAAGATAGGGTAAGGTAGTCAAGAGCGCTTTGAATATTGAATTCTGCTCATAAATTACGGCAAATATTTTCTAATAAACAAATTCTTTTGCCCTGAAGCAAAAAAAATTTTTTTATGAGACTTGGCATTCCATCAGCTGTTTGGGGAGATGTTTGGGAGTCTTAATAATAATAACTATATTTGCACCGCTTTGCGTAACCTCTGATAGGAATGTTATTACAGAGTGTGGCCTATGTACGTTGCGTTTGGCTTATTATATATATGTATAAGCGATCAATATTATGGATTTGATTAAAGTAGCCGAAGAGGCATTTAAGAGCGGTAAAGAACATGCGCGTTTCAAGAGCGGGGATACCATCACCGTAGGATACCGCATTCGTGAAGGTAATAAGGAGCGTGTCCAGCAGTTTCGTGGAGATGTTCTTCGTATATCCGGACACGGAGATAAGAAGATGTTTACCGTGCGTAAGATCTCAGGAGGTGTCGGTGTAGAGCGTATTTTCCCTCTCAACTCTCCGTTTATTGAAGAGATTGTGGTGAATAAGCGCGGTCGTGTGCGTAGAGCCAAGCTTTACTACCTTCGTAAACTCACCGGTAAGAAGGCTCGTATCAAAGAGCTTCGCACCTACTAAGGAGGGAGGCAGACTCCCCGAAGCCTGTCCAGGGCTTCTTTATATAGATTGGGTTAAAGAGAGAGCACTGTTCCGATTTTGTTTCGGACAGTGCTCTTTTTCATTTTACTCTTTTGGGCTGCTTGGGGTATGTTTCGGGGATATTCTTTACTCCCTTTTGGGGGGAGCTTTTATATAAAAACGGACTCTCCTGTTTTTCTCTTCTCTTTCCGTTTTCTCTTCTGTTTTGGGGCTGAAAAGGCAGATTGTTTTATCTCAACTCTCTGTGGATAATCGGTTTATGTTGAAATTTGAAATTCGGAGAAAAATTTTTCTCAGTCCGTTTGATGGGGCTTTTTCGCGTTAATAGATGTGAATTTTAACACCTGCCTCTGTAAATGTTCCCTAATGAAGAAATCTACCTTTTCAGGAGTGTTTTAGGGTGAAAATATGTAGCTTATTGATTATTAGCGTTTTAGAGGATTTGGCTAAACACGTTAACCGAATCCGGTAAACGTATTAAATGAAATCGGTAAACGTGTTTACTGAAAAATTAAACACGTTAAGCCGACAAAATATGCTTGTTTCGCGTTTTGGGTGAACAGGCGTCGAAAATAGTGTTAATAAAACGGGCTGATTTAACAAATTCGGGACCCCTCTGAAAACAGAGGTGGAGGATGAAATAGAGAGAGATGTTTGGCGGAGCTTTTTGAGGGATGGAATATATAAAAATGAAGTTTTGGAAGAGGGGAGATTTGGAGTGTGAAACAATTTATTGGGGCCTCTATTGTGTGGTACGAAAAAAAACATTACCTTTGCACAGCAAATCGGGACACCGGTTTCAAGCGAATTAGGTCGGGTAGCTCAGCTGGATAGAGCAACAGCCTTCTAAGCTGTGGGTCCTGGGTTCGAATCCCAGCCTGATCACAACAATAAGATGGAAAATGTCTTCAGAGGCTTTGCCTCATGAGCGCAGGTGGTGAAATAGGTAGACACGCTACTTTGAGGGGGTAGTGCCGGTTCCGGTGTGTGAGTTCGAATCTCATCCTGCGCACAGAGAAAAAAAGTAACAAGAGGTGCCTGAGCGCTAAGCATTCAGGCACCTTTTTGTATCTTTGCCCAAGTTACAAGCAACTATCTCGTAGAGAGAACCGTTGCTCTCACTTATCTTGCAAGAATGCTTACATTTCCAAAAGCAAAAATCAATCTCGGTTTAGAGATTGTCGAGAAGCGTCCGGATGGGTATCACAATCTCCAGACGCTGTTTTATCCTATCCCTTTGACAGATGTACTGGAAATATGTTCGGGAGTGGAGACTTTCTCTTTTGATGGAGGAGATGCGCTCTCCGACTGTCCGGTGGAGCAGAATCTCGTGGTCAAGGCATACAGGATGATGGAGTCGCAGTACGGGTTGCCACCTGTAAAGATCATTCTGCGCAAGCATATCCCTCATGGTGCAGGGCTTGGCGGAGGGTCGAGTGATGCAGCAAGCACGCTCGTGATGCTGAATGAGCTGTTTCACCTGAACTGCTCTCGTGAAGAGTTGGCTCTCATGGGAGCGAGATTGGGTGCTGATGTCCCCTGTTTTCTGTACGACTCTCCCACTTACGGAGAGGGAATCGGAGACATTTTGACCCCTTTTGATTCTTTCTCTCTCAAGGGGTATCATCTCCTTTTGTTGCTGCCGGATATTTATATCTCCACACCGGAAGCGTACTCCGGAGTCTGTCCGATGAAACCCGAGGTGGATTTAAGGGAAAGGCTGAATCTGCCTTTGAAAGAGTGGAGAGGAGTAGTAAGCAATCGTTTCGAGTCTTCTCTTTTTTCTCGTCATCCTCATCTTGTCGAGATCAAAGAGCTGTTGTACCGGCAAGGTGCCCTTTATGCTTCAATGAGCGGATCGGGTTCTGCCATGTACGGCATCTTTGACAGTGAACCGGATCTCTCCTCTTTTAAGACATGGCGAACATTTCTCATGAAATTATAATTACCAAATAACACAAACATTTTTATGAGCCGTAAAACATTTTTAGCAGCAATGCTGTGCTCTCTTTTCTTGGGGAGCGGTGCTCTTTTGGCGCAGGACACTAAAGCCAAACAGGAGATCAAGACTCCGAAGATCTCTTATGCCAAAAGATTGCAATATGCCGGTCCGGTGAATATATCCCGTCCGGTGCTCTCGGATAGTACAAATCTGTCCGGCAAGAGCTACGATGTACAGACCATGCTGTACTATTCTCCCCGTGTCAATCTTGCTAATGACACACGCACTCTTCTTTCTCCGAAAAGTGGAGAGAAGCCTGTATTCAGTGTGCCTGTGAAGAGAATAGCAGACCCCAATACCTTGCAGTATCATATCTTCAACTTCAATCTCCTTCCGGAAACTTACACCAAGGGAACGCTCTCGATAGAGTGTAACGCTCCTTTTGAAGTGTTGGTGGACAACGCCTCAAAGCTAAAAGGTGTCGGAGCAAAGGCGGTAAACGACAGCATTAAACCGCAAACATCGAAGATAACACTGCTGCCCAAGACTCATGCCGTTACCGTTAAGGTTGCGCTCTCAAGCAAGGACTCTTTGGAAAACATAGAGCTTCGTGCCGGATTTACTCCCGATCGCGAAGACAGAATAGTAGAGGTACGCTCGGATGCCAAGCACCATCCGGATCCGAACTTTATGATCTACGGACGCACATTGGCAGGGTCTCAAATCTCTCCGAGTGGCGATTACGTCATTCTCTACTTCCGTCCATCTGCTGCAAGCAGAGCAGGAGAGCAGTCGTTGCTCTTCCATAAAGGAAAGAAGATAGCGGAGTTCGACGGCGTTGCATCCCGTGCACGCTGGATGCCTAAGACAGACAAACTCTACTACGATGAGACTACCGAGAAGGGACGTACACTGTATGCCTACGATCCGAAAGTTATGAAGCGTGAAGTGATTCACTCCGGCATTCCGGAAACAGGCAGTTACTTCATGTCTCCGGGAGAGACATCTTTGATCTTCAATGTATCGGAAGAGGGACAGAAATACAATAAAAACCTGGATCGTCTTGCTGCTCCCGGAGACAGACTACCCGGTTTCAGACACCGGAATTTTATTTCTATTTTCGACTTGAAGAGCGGAGTGTTCTACCCGGTTACATTCGGAAACAGATCCACATATATTCAGGATGTCGCTCCGGACGATTCCAAGCTGATCTTCTCCGTATCTACTCCGATGCTTACCAAGCGTCCGTTCAGATCCACAAGCTACTACGAAGTGGATCTAAGGACAAGAAGAGTGGATACGCTCTTCGTAAACGATACAGAGATAGCGAGCTTGTACTACTCCGCACTGCCTAATATGCTTGTGGCTACCGGTAGTGCCGATGCGTTCCATGGCGTAGGAAGACTTCTTCCTAAGGGGATGATCGTCAACACTTACGACACCCAGCTCTTCCTCTATGACCGTGTGAACAAGACGGCAAGACCGCTTAGCAAGAGCCTCGACCGCTCTATCGAAACCGTTTTGGTGCCGACCAACCGCCCCGAAGCATACTTTATCGCAGAGGTGGGAGACCGTAAACTTCTCTACGTTAGCGATCTTAAGAGCGGTAAGATAACCCGTCTTTCCAAGAAAGAAGACTATGTGAAAAACTTCTCTGTATCTGCTCTCTCGGGTGATGTTACCTATATCGGACAGAGTGCCACATCCTCGGATCGCTTCTACATGATAGATGCCAAGAAGAGAAGAGAAGCCCTTTTGTACGATCTTGATGCCGAGAAAGGTAAAGATCTTATTCGTAGTAACATGGCGGACTGGGACTATATAGCTCCCGACGGCACCGAGATTCAGGGGCGTTTCTATCTGCCTCCCAACTTCGATCCGAACAAGAAGTATCCGATGATTGTCTACTACTACGCCGGAACATCTCCCGTAAACCGTATGTTTGAAGGTTCTTACTCTTTGGCAATGTATGCTTCTTTGGGATATGTCGTGTATAGCATGAATCCCAGCGGCTCTACCGGTTACGGCCAGGAGTTTGCCGCTCGTCACGTGAATGCTTGGGGCGATCGCACCGCAGCCGAAATCATAGGCGCAGTAAAGGCTTTCTGTAAGTCGCATCCTTTCGTGAATGCAAAAAAGGTAGGCTGTATGGGTGCAAGCTACGGAGGTTTTATGACTCAATACTTGCAGACACAAACGGATATTTTTGCAGCAGCAGCGAGTCATGCCGGTATATCGGCACTTTCATCCTATTGGGGAGAGGGTTATTGGGGAGTAGGTTATAGCAGTGTTGCAAGTGCGGACAGCTATCCATGGAATAACCCCGACCTTTATACCAAGCATAGCCCGCTCTTCTTGGCAGACAAGATCAACACGCCTCTTCTTCTGCTTCACGGAACAAAAGACACCAATGTGCCCGATGGAGAGAGTGTACAGATGTATCAGGCTCTCAAGATTTTAGGTAAAGAGGTAGAGTATGTACGTATCTACGGAGAAGATCATGGTATTATAAACCCGGAGAAACGTCTTGCATGGACCTCAACGATAATGGCTTGGTTCGCTAAACATTTGCAGGATGACCCTACTTGGTGGAACGATCTTTTCCCTGCGAATAACCTTTAACCGGGACATCGGGTAAGCTCCCGAAACTAAACATAAAGCATCCGGAGAATGCTCAAAAGGCATTTCCCGGATGCTTTTATTTTTTTAGAATTTTAGCAGTTCTCTTAGAATTTATACCTTTGTGCCGAAAAAACAGGAGGGGGAACAGCTTCTTTTCTTCTCTTTTCGAGAATAACGCTTAAATCATACACAATACAAGACATCTCTACACACTATGAACGTTTTACTTCGCAGCCTCGGCTTCGACTCCGGTAAGCACAGACTTCGCACAGAAGTCATAGCCGGGCTTACCACTTTCCTCACTATGAGCTATATTTTGGCGGTAAATCCGGACATTCTCAGTGCTACCGGAATGGACAAAGGAGCCGTCTTCACCGCCACCGCTTTGGCTTCCGCAGTGGGAACACTCCTGATTGCTTTCTTGGCAAAGCTGCCATTTGCTCAAGCTCCGAGTATGGGTATCAATGCCTTTTTTGCCTTCACGCTCGTCATGGGAATGGGTTACAGCTGGGAGGCCGCACTTGCCGCTGTTTTTGTCGAAGGGATTATTTTTATCCTGCTTACGGTGTTCAACATTCGGGAGCAGATTGTCAAATGTATTCCGGTCAATCTTCGCTACGCCATCTCAGCCGGTATAGGAATGTTTATAGCCTTTATCGGGCTGAAAAATGCGGGTATCATCGTTTCGCACGAAGCCACTTTCGTTACGCTCGGATCCTTTACCCCTGCTGCCACGCTTGCCTGCATCGGTATCCTTATCAGTGCGGCTCTCATTGTCCTAAAGGTAAGAGGTGCTCTCTTTTACGGTATAGTGATATGTACCATCATAGGTATCCCGATGGGTGTAACGGCTCTACCCGATACTTTCACCCCCGTATCCATGCCGCGCTCATTGGAGCCGACGTTCTTGAAGTTCGACTTCCGCGCACTGCTCAATATGGATATGGCTCTTACCATCTTTGCATTGGTCTTCATGGATATATTCAATACCGTGGGAACACTTATCGGAGCAGCTGCCAAGACAGAAATGATGGACGAGCAGGGTAATGTGAAGAATATCAAGCCGGCAATGATGGCAGATGCCGTGGCTACATCCGTTGGGGCGGTATTGGGAACATCTACCGTTACCACATTTGTAGAGAGTGCTTCGGGAATTGCCGAGGGTGGTCGCACGGGCTTGACCGCATTCACCACTTCCATACTCTTTATCACCGCTCTCTTCTTATCTCCTCTCTTCCTGCTCGTACCCTCTGCCGCCACCACGGGAGCATTGGTGCTTGTGGGAGTGTTCATGCTGAGTGCCATTCAGGAGATAGATCTCTCCGATATTTCAGAAGCGATGCCATGCTTTATCACCATGCTTACTATGGTGCTTACCTACAATATAGCGGAAGGTATGGCGCTTGGACTCATCAGCTTCACGCTGGTAAAGATGCTGTGCGGACGCTTCAAAGAGGTGAGTGTAACACTCTATGTGGTATCTGCCCTGCTGCTTTTGCGCTACATGTTGCAGACTCCTCTGTTCGATACCATTGCCTCTCTTTTCCAATAAAATCCGTTTCAAATATCATAAAAGAGCTGCCGGGGATTTTCTCTTTCGGTGGCTCTTTTGTTGTTAATTGGTTGAAATATCGTAACTTTGCGCCATGCAGAAGAATATTATTCTGCATTTATCTATAATAATATATGACATTTAACGAACTGGGAGTATCTGCTCCTCTTCTTCGCGCTGTGGAAGCGCTTGGTTATGATCAGCCTATGCCTATACAAGAGGCTGTGATACCCCACCTGCTTGGAGAGAGCAGAGACATCATCGCACTGGCTCAGACCGGCACCGGAAAGACGGCAGCATTCGGCTTGCCTCTCCTTCAAAACTTAGACACAACGCAACGCATCCCTCAGGCACTCATACTGGCTCCCACTCGTGAGCTTTGTGTGCAGATTGCCGGAGACCTTGCCGACTACTCGCAATACATGAAAAACGTGGGCATCGTAGCCGTTTACGGAGGTGCTTCCATAGAGCAGCAGATCCGCACCATCCGTTCCGGAGTGCAGATCATCGTAGCCACTCCGGGTCGCCTTATAGACCTGATGAAGCGAGGAGTGGTGAACCTCTCCACCGTGAGAGACGTTGTGCTCGACGAAGCAGACGAGATGCTAAATATGGGCTTCACGGAAAGCATCGAAGAGATCCTTGCTCAAGTGCCATCCGAAAGACATCTGCTCCTCTTCTCTGCCACCATGCCGAAGGAGATTGCAGCCATTGCGTCCGGCTACATGAAGAAGCCGACGGAGATCGTGATAGGCGCAAAGAACGAGGGCAACAAGAATATCCGCCACATCTATTACATGGTGGCGGCAAAAGATAAGTATCTGACACTTAAACGTATTGCGGACTACTATCCCAATATCTACGGCATCATCTTCTGCCGTACCCGGAGAGAAACACAGGAGATAGCCGACAAACTCATACAGGACGGCTACAATGCCGACTCTCTGCATGGCGATCTGTCGCAGGCTCAAAGGGATTATGTGATGCAGAAGTTCAGAATCCGCAACCTCCAACTCCTTGTCGCTACGGATGTGGCAGCACGCGGACTCGATGTGAACGACCTTACACACGTCATCCATTACGGTCTGCCCGAAGATGTGGAAAGCTATACCCACCGAAGCGGACGCACTGCCCGTGCAGGAAAAAGCGGACTCAGCATTGCCATCTGCCACTCTCGCGAGAAAGGGCGTCTAAGGGACATCGAAAAGATTATAGGCAGTCAGATAGAACGCGCTTACGTACCCACCGGAAGAGAGGTATGCGAGCGACAGCTCTTCACGCTTGCGGATAAAATAGAGAGTACACTGCCCGATGATGAAGACCAGATGCTCTCTGCCATCCTCCCCGCCATCGTCTCCAAACTCTCGTGGATAGATAAAGAGGAGCTGATACGCCGCTTCATCTCCATGGAGAGCCACAGACTTCTCCAGTACTATCGTGCCGCACAAGAGGTGGAGGAAGTGCCCGACAAACCACTGCACGATGATCGTTCCAAAGGATCGGAGCGCAGAGGACGCAAGAAACAGCGCGAGAACGGCATCCCCGAACCGGGATATGCTCGTCTGCAAATCAACTTCGGACGTCGTGATAAGCTGTATCCCAACTCCCTCATAGAGCTTCTCAACGCCACCACGGGCGGAGCACGTGTGGAGGTAGGCAAGATAGATATTTACGATACATTCTCTTACTTTGAAGTGCCGGAACGAGATGCCAAGACGGTTATCTCTTCCATGAACGATTTTGAAGTGGGATCGCGAGCTATCATGGTACGTAAAGCGCAACCCAAAGGCGGTGCAGGAGAGAAAGAGTCCGGGCATGGACGAGACAGATCTTCCGCTACATCGCGCAAAGATATGCGCCGTGCCGGAAAGAGTGGTAACGGCAGACGGAGAAGATAATCCTTCTGAAGAAAAACATAGAAGAGCAGAAAGCAGGTGCGGGAGCATCGCTTTCTGCTCTTTTTTGTGTGGAGACTTTTGTGTCTGAATCTGTTCAGAGAGTAGAACAAACAGGTTTAGAACTTTCGTTGAACCTTTTCGGAGATCTAAAGCAAGGCGTGATTGTCGGACATTGAGGTTTGAGTTGTGGAGATCAAGACGCGGTTTGCACAACTCAAGACTTGAGTTCGGGGAGTGAACAAGTTCAGAGAAAGTTTTATATCTGTTTATCTTCTTTTTTGTTAAGGCTTATCGTGAAGACCGAGACAACTCCTTGAATATTTATACATTTATCCATACCTTTGTTTCGCGGGGTAATGACCACGCCCCTGATGAACAGATGGCATACCTAAAATCTTAACCTCGGATGCCTTTCGGTTATTAAATAAGAATAAATAGAAATACATAATCAGATGAAACGGATTTTTACGAGTGGAGTATGCGTTTTAATGTTGTTCCTCACTATTTTATCGACAAGCTGCCGTAACGATCGTGTGGAGCTGGTTTCGCACGAAAAAGGCAGAAAGCTCACTCTTACGGCATCCATGTCACAGAATGAAGCCGGAATGAGAGTCGGCTTGGAGAAAGGAGCAGATGGCAATACTCTCGCTGCTCGTTGGAAATCGGGCGACAAGGTGGCGTTTATCTTCGAGCAGACCGGGACGCTGACTGCTCCCGTGGAGGTAACCATCTCTTCCATCGAGCAGGATGGCAAGCGTGCAAGGTTGAGCATCGAAGTGCCGGAAATCATAAACGTACAGCAGGAGTACACCATTCACGCTCTCTGCGGAATACCGGGGACGGGAGCACGTGTACAGGATGGAGAGATCCTTGTGGACATATTGCCATTGAGGGAGAACAGGTTGGAAGATATCGTTGTCCCGGTAATTGCCGAGGAGGATGTCGATCCTGATGAGACGGATATAGAGTTGGACTTCTCTCATCTCGGCAGTATCGAGTATGTAGATCTAAAAAACAGTTCGGGAGAGGAGCTCAGGGTGTCCAACTGTCATCTTTATCCCGTAAAGGGAGATGCGGAAGAGTGGAGGTATGTGCCCGAAAACGGAAAGATTCATTTCTATAAAGTCTCGGCAGAGAATGTGCTGTCCATTGACGGTACCAAGCCCAACCCGATAGAGGAGTCGGGGTCTGCTGTTTCGATAGCACCCGGTGCCACACACACTTTTGCGGTATGGCACTACCCTAAAAAGAGAAATATTCCGGAGTTCGGCATATCCATAAAGACGGACAACGGCGTTCAGCTCTCTGCAAACAGGAAGATAGCCAAAACGTTCTTCATGGCTCCGGGCAAGGCGTATCGTGTACGGGCAGAGTGGAAAGACAACCGCTTGACGATCTTGGGCGATGACGTGGAAGAGGATCTCCCTTTCATCACTCTGACGACAAAGAAAGCCGTGGGCGAGAAGATAAAGATTCAGATGAATGCAGATGAAGCAGACCAAGCGAACGTCTGGATAGACCTGAACAACAACAAGGTCAAAGATGCGGGCGAGAACGTAACCGCATTTGACTCCGACCAATATTACACACTTGGCTCCCAAAGCATTACGGTGTATGGAAAGGTAACCGATTTTCGTTGTAGAGGAGAGCAGCTCTCCTCATTGGATGTGAGCAACAACACCGCTTTGGAACAGTTGTTCTGCTACAAGAACNATGGAAAGGTAACCGATTTTCGTTGTAGAGGAGAGCAGCTCTCCTCATTGGATGTGAGCAACAACACCGCTTTGGAACAGTTGTTCTGCTACAAGAACTCCCTCTCTTCGCTGGATGTTGGCAAGAACACCGCTTTGACAAGATTTGACTGCTACAATAACTTCCTCTCTTCGTTGGATGTTAGCAAGAACACCGCTTTGGAACAGTTGCGCTGCGACAATAACTTCCTCTCTTCGTTGGATGTTAGCAAGAACACCGCTTTGACTTATTTGGACTGCGAGGAGAACACCAACCTTAGCTCCTTGAAGATCTCGCGCAGCATAAAGGAGGAGTTATGGATCAGACAGTGTAAGCTGAGTGCGGAGACGCTGAACGAGATATTCCGAACACTTCCCGATGTAACCGGGCAGACCGAAGGCGGGAAGAAGGTCTGGATCGCAGGCAATCCGGGTACGGATGCGTGCAACAAGAAGATCGCCACGGACAAGGGTTGGACGGTATCTCTTGAAAAATAGGATTGAGGAAAATTCCCCTCACCCCGAAGTGGCGGGGCGTAAAATATTATAAACAGATTGGGGCAGTGCCGGTGCGATAAGTGCCGGCACTGCTTTTTTTGTGCCGAAACGGAAAGTCGGGATTGGGAAAAGAGAAAAAGTCGGTTTCGGAGAGGATGAAAATTTCGTACGTACAAAAAAAAATTTATGTGCGCACGAAAAAAAATTTACGTGCGCACGAAAAAAAAATTTCCGTAGGTAAGAAAAAATATTTCCGTAGGTAAGGAAAAAAATTTCCGTAGGTAAGAAAAAATATTTTCGTAGGAACTATTAGAGGAAAAAGCATTGGGAGGAAGATGGAGGGTAAGTGGATGAGAGTGAGAGGGATTTGCAGAGTGTTGCAGGGGTTTGCATTCGGGTGTAAAGAGCAGAAGATGTGGATTTATGCAGAAGTTCCGTTACCAAATCATTAGTCGATTCGTTGATTGGTAACGGTGAGGTAAAAGAAGGTAACCGAAGAGGGTTTCGTCGGTCATGAACTTTTTCTCTTCTGCGGTGCTGATGCTCTATGCCACAGTGTTTTGCGTAACAGAGAACGCTTCGGTAACGGGTAACTTTGCCCATAAAAACAGAAGCGTATGCAAAGAGAAAAATTCAAGGTGTTGCTCTACCTGAAAAAGAGCGGATTGGACAAGTTGGGGCAAGCTCCAATCATGGGGCGGATAACGTACGGGCGAACCATGGCGCAGTTCAGTTGCAAGCTTTCATGCGACCCCGATTTGTGGAACGCTCGTGAGAGCAGATTGAACGGCAAGAGTCGTGAGGCAGTGGTTACGAATGGTAAGTTAGAGCGTTTGCTCCTCTCGGTGCATTCGGCTTATCGGAGACTTTGCGAACGAGGTGCGGTGTTTACGGCAACGGACATCAAGGAGTTGTTTCAGGGGAGTATGCAGAGTCAGACGACCTTTTTGGAACGATACGACCGTATGTTTGAAGAGATGGAGAAACTGGTCGGGGTGGAAATCAAAGCCTCTTCGCTGTATTCCTATCGCTCGACTCGAAAGCATTTGCAACGCTTCATCCTCCATCAGTTCCACTCTTCGGACATCGCTTTCGGGCAGATTGGGGATGATTTCCTCTCGCAGTTGGAGCATTATGTCAAGGGCGTTTCGGGGCTGTCGCAAGGCAGTTACAGACGAATCGCCTTGTATTCCAAGAAGATTCTCCGTTTGGCGTATCAAGAGGGACTTATCGACCGCTTGTTGTTCGATACGGTCGAAATAGAGCGAGGTGAGAACAGGGCGCCTCGTGCATTGGACAAGATATCGTTGGAGAAGTTGCGGGCTTTGACTTTCGACGCTCACGAATCGGCACTGGAGACAGCACGCGATCTGTTTGTTTTTTCCTGTTTCACGGGTGTTGCCTATTGCGATATGGTTACCCTTGGTCGGGAGCATCTTTTTACGGATGATGAAGGGGCATGGTGGCTGAAGTTCCGCAGACAAAAGACAGACACGCTTTGCCGTGTGAAGCTCCTGCCCGAAGCCGTTCGTTTGATAGAGCGGTATCAATCAGAGGAACGAATCACGCTCTTTGCCCCCATTGCCTATTCGGCTTACCTTGCTCAACTCAAGGCTTTGCAGCTTCGGGCAGGCATCGCTGTTCCACTTTCGGCACATGTCGGTCGCCACACTTTTGCCACGCTCATAACGTTGGAACGAGGTGTCCCCATCGAAACCGTGAGCCGAATGTTGGGGCATGGCAGCATCAAAACCACGGAACGATATGCCCACGTCACCCCGAAGAAGCTCTTCGATGAGTTCGAGCGATTTCTCTCTTTCACCGAAGATTTACAACTCTCTTTGTGAGATTCAAGAATATGCACCGAAAAGCACCTAAGCTTTTCCGAGAAAGCAATAAAGCTTTTAGCAGAAAGCTTAGGAGCTTTTGGAGGCAAAGTAATTACCATTCATACAGCACACGAAAAGATTATGCGCAGTACATTCAAAATCCTATTCTATATCAATAAGAATAAAGTCAAAACAGACGGCACGACAGGCATCCTTTGTCGCATCACCATCGACGGAGCAAATGTTGTGATGAGCACGGGCGAAAGCATTGCTCCCCACGAGTGGAGCGTGAAACGAGGTGAAACAACCGATAAGAAAACGAATCAACGCTTGCAAGCCTTTCGGGACGAAATCGAACAAGGGTACAACAACTTGCTCTATAGGTATGGGGCGGTGAGTGCGGAACTGCTGAAAAATCATTTGCAGGGTGTGGGAAAAGCTCCGACAACACTTTTGGCAATGAGTCGGGCAGAAGAGCAACGACAAAGCGAGGAAGTTGAAAAATCCAAGAGCGAAAGCACCTGTCGGCAAAATGGTTATTCGGACAGGCAGTTGAGAAACTTTGTGCAAAGTCGAGGCGAAGAAGATCTGCCTCTTACGGCCGTTACGACGGGATTCTTTGATGATTATCGCTTCTATCTGAAGAGAGAGAATTATGCTCCTGCAACGATAAACAAACATCTCTGCTGGTTGAGCCGATTGATGTATCGAGCCGTCAGCCAAGGGACAATCCGTTTCAATCCGTTTGAGGGTGTGAAGTATGAGACAGTGGAGCGCAAACCTCGCTTCCTCTCCAAGGGCGACGTGGCGAAGCTGTTGGCTTTCCCATTGCAGGATGAAGGGGCAGAACTAAGTCGAAGAATGTTTCTTTTCTCTGTCTTTACAGGTTTGGCATTTGCCGACTTACAGAGCCTGCGAGTTTCGCAAATCGAAACGAACAGCGATGGGAAACGATACATCCGCAAGGCGAGACAGAAAACAGAGGTTGAGAGCCTGATACCCCTGCATCCGATAGCGGAACAGATTCTTGAACTCTACTTGAAAGCAGTCGACAGCAACAATCACAAGGTATTCCCCGACACGATGAGCAAAAACCAACTTATCGCCCACCTCAAAGCCATAGGCTTGGCTTGTGGTATCCGCACTCCGCTGACTTGGCACGTCGCAAGACACAGTTTCGGTACGCTGACTTTGGAGGCAGGCATCCCAATGGAGAGCATCGCCAAAATGATGGGACACGCCTCCATCTCCAGCACGCAAATCTACGCGCAAATCACAGACCAAAAGATTGCAAGGGATATGAGCAGATTGATACAACAATAAGAGAATCTAACCCAAAATGTGAAAATAGAAGTATTGATAGTTTTTCAGTTTACGAGAGTTTGTAAAAAAGTTTTTGCAGAGTTCTCTTCCCAAATTCTTCACCGAAGATAGAATAGAATGGTATTTTTCTGCAACTTTTTTCAGTCATTTTATAACCTTCCTAATGTCTGAGACGAGTTCCGTGTGTTTCTCTATGCATAATTTTATGTCCATAATTATGCTTTTAAAGTTAGTCTTCGTGAGCAATGCTACTTCATCACGTTTGTGATGACATTTGTGTTTAACCCAGAATGTAGGCGCGCTTTTTCAAAAAAACTCTTTATAGAAGTGAATATTGGAGCTTCTGATACGACCAAACACGTTCCTTTATGCAAAACATATTATTTTTTTTGGCTGTTCAAATATTCTTTTATATCATTGCAATAGATAAAGAACGAACGTTCTGTTTAATTCTAAAGTAATGGCACGAACAAATAACAAAGAAATCATATTAAAGGAGGCTTTCAGACTATTCTTGTCTAAGGGATATGATGCGGTCAGCTTTGCAGATTTGGTCAAAGCGACGAATATTTCACGAGGAGGGATGTTCCATCACTTCAAAGGAAAAGAAGATATCTTCAATCAGGTGGCTGATCGTTTTGTATTTAGTTTTTTTCGAGAAGGAGAGAGTTTCATTGAATCTCCTGAGTCTGCAACACCCTTGAAAGATTTTTTAGCTCATTGTACCAAGATAATTAGTGAACGAATGCTTCATTTTTCAGAGACTTTAGGAGCGTCGGTTACAGCAGCCAGTTTTATAAGTTTTGTCTTGTACCTTAAAGAGCATTATGCATCATGGCAGGAAAAGATACAAGAGCATGAAAAGCAGGAGATTAAAACATGGAATGAGGTTATAGAATTAGCAAAAAAGAAATGTGAGATTAGGGAGGGCATTGATAATGTTCAAATTATTACGGTATTTCGGACTCTTTATTTAGGGCTATCCTACAAAGGTGCTCTAATTGACCGCCTCTCTGTCGAAGAGTTACAGAGGTTATGGGAGTTTATTTACCAAGAGTATAGGTTATAAAAACATTGTGCTCTGGGAAAGAAAACGTACATCAATCGGGGAGTCTCTTTTTTACCCAATAAGCCTATTTAAAATGATGAGATGGACGGAGGAATGTGCAAGGAGCGATCTAAATTGTCCAAAAAAGATTTTATACGAGGATTGACTCAATAATTTTAGGCAAAATCAAGAGAACTATTGCAAAACAATAACGCATATGAAAACAAAACTTCTTTTTACCTTATTGACTGGCATAATGCCTTTTTTGATGCTGGCTCAAGAAACTGATTCGCTAAAAACAAAGCAGTTGGAAGAGGTCATAGTTAAGGCTAAATTACAGAGAACTTCACCTCAGTCATCAGTCGTTATACCGACTGTGAGACAAAAAAACTCTGCACAAAATGCTGTAGATCTTCTGCGGAAGATTGCAATGCCACAGATAAGCATTAATCTGATGAATAATGCAATCACGACTCAAACAGGCGATGGTGTAGTCCTATTTATCAATTTTATTCCTGCATCAAAGGAGGATATTGAAGGTTTGTTAACTACAGATGTCAGGAGGGTAGAATATTTCGATTTCCCCTCCGATCCTCGATTTCAAGGTCATGAACATGTGGTTAATTTCATCGTTCATAGGTATGAATATGGAGGTTATACAAAACTAAGTATCAAAGAAGATTTCCTCACTGGACTTTCCAGTAATATTTCATTCTATTCCAAATTTGCTTACAGAAAGATGATTTACGACCTCTATGTCGGTGCATCAAATCATAATCTTCACAATATTGGGGCTTCTACAATAGGTAGGTATTCTCTTCTTGACAGTAATGGAGACAGAGTATCCATTACAAGAAAAGAACTATTTGACAAAGGACATTATAAACAAAATACGTATCCGATTACGCTTAGGGCGATATATGGCTCCAACAATATTCAATTAGCCAATACAGTAGGTTTTTCTTATGGAGAAAAGCCAGTGGCAAAGACTTCTGGCACCCTTTCTTACGAACCCGATAAAATAGACTCCTATTCATTTGCAAAAGACAATCCCACAAATCAACGATTTATCACATGGAAAGGTTATTACTTTTTTGCTTTGGCAAATGCTCTACAACTGAGCGTAAGTCCCTATGCAAGTTATAGCCGCATTAATGATAATATTCTGTACTCTAGTACGAATCCTAACACAACTCCTATTGAAAATAATGCAGAAGAAAATCAGTACAGATATGGTATAAATACAACTGTCTCTAAAAACATAGCACAGCGACAAAGATTCTTTTTGCGTGGCTATTATGGAGAAAGTCAAAATGATGTGAAATACACAGGTTCCTCTCCTTATGACAATAAGTTTATATCTCGTTTTGCTGGCAGCACTATAGGATATAATTTTTCCAATGATAGGTGGAATCTAAGTACAGATATCTCCCTACAGTGGGAGGAGAATAAGATTAACGCCAAATCAATTAAAAAGTTCTACCCTCTTTTTAATTTTTCTGCAGGGTTTTCACCATCTTCTATGCACTCTTTCAGGACTTACTTCCACTATGGATCTAATTATCCAGGAGCTAGTATAAAAAGCCCAAATATTCTAAAGGACAACGAGTTAATGTATGTTACAGGAAATCCCAACATAGGTTTATCACGCCAATTCTCCTATAATCTCTCATACAATTGGATACCAAGCAATAAGTTCTCTACATCCCTCTATTGTCAGTATTATGGGGAGCTAGATTTATATGTACCTGTCTTTGAACATTACAATAATGGTCAAGCTTTGTTGAGACGCTATGATACGGATGCACAGTATCATCGCACACAGATAGGAGCTTCATTTAATTACAAATTACTTGATGGGAAGTTACAACTTGCAGCTTCCCCTTCGGTAACATTTTTCAGAGTTCTGGGTTATTATGATATGACTAAGACACCATTCTATTTCAATGCATCTGCTATATACCATCTCAATGATTTTTATTTCCAGACTGCATATCAAACTAGATTTCGCACGATACAAGGGAATAGGGCAGTCTATCATGAAGACAGAGACTTTTGGCAACTGCAAGTTGGATGGAGTAAGAATAACTTTAATATTCGTTTGAGCGCTAATAATCTATTCCGAAGTGACTGGTTGACTTCCACAGAAACACTCAATAGTTCTCTATACTCAGAGACGAGATATTTAGAGGGAAATAATTTTCACCGTCGTCTCAATCTGTCTTTTACTTATACCTTTGGGTATGGAAAGAAAGTACGACAAAATAATGAGATCGGACAGCAGTATGGAGCTCCATCCGCAATACTGAAGTGAACGATGAAAATAAATTTTGTAAAGCAAAAAAAGAATGCAGAGCTTTATTAGGCGTATCAAAAAACTTTTGCAGGAATTACTCCCGATAATTCTCTTGCAGAAGTCGATTGATGTCTGAGAGACGATAGAGGATTTTCCCTGCAATTTGGGTGTAGGGGATAACACCCTTGTCTCGATAGTCTTGCAAGGTGCGGGGACTGATGAAAAGACGTTCGCAGACTTCTCGTCCTGTTAGGTAGATTTCTCCTCCGAAAAGCGGACGATGTGTCTCAGCAACCTCTTTCAGCCGCTTTGTCATCTCCCTGATGCCCGAAATGAGCTCTTTCATTTCGGGCGTTTCTCTGTTTACAATCTCGTGTTCCATAGTCATTGTATTTTTCGGTTGGACTTGGCAAGGAGTGCTTCCACATCCTCACGTTTGTAATAGCACTTATGCCCGATTTGGATAAAGGGCAACACGGACGTATCCCGATAGTGTTGGAGCGTTCGCTTGCTGATGTTCAGTATTCGGCGCACATCCCCGTTGTGCAACAGGTCGGGGACTTCGGGCTTCGTGCCGAAATGTTCTCTCATGCAAAGAGCCAGCTCTTCGATGCTCTTTTTCAGTTCCTCCCAAGCGGAGGTATCAATAGCGGTAAATTTCATATTGGAATGCTGTTTTTGTTACTTTGTTTTTTGCCTTTTGATGCAAATGTAGGAAGCTTCTCCATTCGTTCTTTCAGTCAGGGATAACCGAGGAAATAGAGGGAACTCGCAGGCAAATATAAAGGCGCATACCCTCACAGAAAAGGCTTTCGGCTAAGTGCGTACTTGTGGCCTTGATAAGGTATGAAATGGCTTTCTTCCCGATAAAAGATGCATATCATTCCTCTTCCGATGCAAAAGGGTGCAGAGGCATGCAATCCGATACAGTCGCTTGAGAGCAGTCTCTCTTTGTTCGATTTGTTTTTGAGGTGTTTTTGTCCTGATTTCCCCTCTATTTTCCTCTCTTTTTCGGAGCGTTGTATAGCAGCCGAAAGCAACAAACTCGCAAAGCTTGTCTTCTCATTCTCGGCTCTCTAACTTGGTTTCAGCATCCGTTTTCGGGTGAAAGTTCAAAATCAAGAAAAAAGAGGCAATGGGAACAATGAAAGGAAAAAGCCATCGACAACAAAATGAAAACAGTTCACTCTTCTTCTTTCACTGTAAGAATATATATACAGTGAAAGGGAAAAGTGGAGAAATCTCTTTTTGTCCATCGAAGAGCAAAAAGACTCACCCCTTCCGACCTCCGTGAGAATACGCTCTTTCTCCTTTCACCGTTCTCCTCCTCTCTCATCATTTCATTCTATCGACTTATGAAACCAAGATATTACGACATTCAAACCATCAAGCAGCAGCCTATATCGGCTTACCTGAAATCCTGCGGTATTGCTCCTGCCAAAGAATACACGCACTATGCCCTTTATCATGCACCCTATCGAAATGACCACAATGCCAGCCTGAAAGTGGACTTTCGACAAAACCTCTGGCATGACTACGGAATAAGTAAAGGCGGGAGCATCATCGACCTTGTGATGTTAATGCGAGGATGCAGTGCNTGACTACGGAATAAGTAAAGGCGGGAGCATCATCGACCTTGTGATGTTAATGCGAGGATGCAGTGCCTATGAAGCCATGGCGCATCTTGCCGATGAAGGGTTGGACCAACAAAAGCGTGAGCCTTCCGTCTTTCATCGTTCAACACCTTCCCAAACGATCAATTCTCCGGCAAATACAAGGCATATTCTCTCCATCGGTGAAGAGTTGCCCCCGCATTTGAAAAACTATCTCCAAGAGGTGCGCAAGATAGACCTTGCCATAGCAAGCCCTTATCTCCGCCATATTCGTTACACCATCGGAGGACGAGAGTATGCTGCTATCGGCTTTCCCAATCGTTCGGGAGGTTATGAGCTTCGAGATAATAGGAGTTTCAAAGGGAGTATCGCTCCGAAAGATATTTCTCTGATTAACGGAGAAACCGATGGAACGCCTTGTCTTTTCGAAGGCTTTATCGACTTCCTCTCCCTTCTCACGATGAAGGGAAAAGAAACCGCTCCTTGTCTTATCCTGAACTCGGTAAGCAATCTGCACAAAGCTGTGGCTTACCTCCAAGAAGCAAAAACCTGTTCGGTCAAAGTCTTCTTCGACAACGATGAAGCAGGGCGAGAAGCTGTTCGTGCACTTCGTGCCACAGGCATAGAGGTGGAGGATATGAGCAGGCTTCTCTATCCACATCATAAAGACCTCAATGAGTATCACGTAGCCCAAAGTAAGCGACAACAAGAAGTACAACAGGTAAAGCCTTCCATTGCAAAACGTAGAATCAGATAAGCCATGAAAGAAGAATTTGATTTATCCCATTATTTGAACGTAGGGAAAGAAACTCAAGAGAATCAGTTGGAGCAATCCCAACCATCCGAGTTCACCAAGCTCTCTTCGACATCTGAGCAAACACTGCCTTCCGAGTCTCTGAATGAAGAGAAAGACAACCTGAAAGCAGAGCAATCCGAACAAGAGAAGGAACAAGTGACACCAAGCATTCAAAGACGTATCAGCCAGAAGCAACGTAAAGAGAACTTGGAAAGCTATCGGGAATCCTTTCTCGTTCCTCACAAAATCATCGACCGAAAGGCAACCTATCTTAGTCGCTCCACATGNAAGCAACGTAAAGAGAACTTGGAAAGCTATCGGGAATCCTTTCTCGTTCCTCACAAAATCATCGACCGAAAGGCAACCTATCTTAGTCGCTCCACATGGGAACGTTTAGAGTTCGTTGTCCGTCGATTGGGTGATTATGGAGCCAATGTTTCAAGTTTCTTAGAACGTATTGCTCTTCAACATTTGGAAGAGTACGGAGACGACATAGAACACTGGCGCAAACTCTAATCTCGG